>NZ_QGHD01000013.1 GCF_003148885.1 Hallerella porci
AGTCCTCGAAAAATGTTACGAGAAGGGTGCGTCCGATGCCAGGGTCCGTCGAGACGACATCATCGAGTTCAGGAAACGGCTGAAGAACGGGAAGGTACTAGTTCACAAGTCGAGGCTGGTCGAGTACGTGGATCCGCATACCCGCAAGCGCTGGCAGCTGCTTACGAACAACATGGAACTGAAAGACTCCGAAGTCGTCGAGATTTACAGGCGCAGATGGCAGATCGAGTCGCTCTACAAGCAGCTGAAGCAGAATTTCCCCCTGCACTTCTTTTACGGCGAAAGCGCCAACGCGATCGAGACGCAAATCTGGGTCGTGATGATTGCGAACTTGTTGGTAAAACTGGTCAAGGCGCAAGTGAATCGCATGTGGAGCTTTTCGAATCTAGTCTCGCTACTCCGTCACGCGCTTGGATACTACTACGACCTTGTTCCGTTCCTCGAAAATCCAGAACGGGTTGCTGCAAGCTCTTTTGTCGGGGGCCGTTCACCACCCGGCCAGCTCCAGCTAAATCTTGTCTAGGGGACCCGCAAAACGCAAAGGCACCGCTTTCTGTCGAAATCGGCGCGTATTCAGCATATTGTGCTTATGTTGGAACTTTTACCGGACAGCAATAATAACTTTTTTAACATAAAATTTGGCTCTGTTCAATTGTTGCGAAAATTTCTAAGTTGCGCAGCAAATGAAACAAAAAATTATTGGGTTTTGTTGGCAACATTTGTTGCTCATTATTTCGTTATGGATAATGACTTTTGGCGTTGCCGTATGCGTGCGTTCGATGCTTGGATGTAGCACGATTAGCGTTCTTCCGTATGTGTTTGAAAATGCTGGAGTTAAAGGACTTGTGCCCGCTTTTACGATTGGGCAATATACGTACGCAATGAACGGCATTTTTGTTTTACTCCAATTTTTAATTCTTCGAAAACAATTTGATTGGGTGCAACTTTTTCAACTCGTGATCGGATTTTTATTCGGCTATTTGCTCGATGTTAATATGGCGATTACATCTTGGATTTTACCGACTGCAATTTGGCAAAAAGTCATTGCGCAAATTTTAGGTTGCACCATTTTAGGAACTGGTATTGCGCTCGAAGTGCGCTGCGGAAGTGTGACGATGCCTGGCGAAGGTTTGCCCGTTGCATTAAGTCGCGTTCTCAAAAAAGAATTTCCGAAAATTAAAATTTGCGTTGATACAACTCTTGTCGTTTTAAGCGTTATCGCAAGTTTCATTTTCTTTCACGCTTGGCAATGGCACATCGTTGGCATCGGCACTTTGTTTGCAATGTTCTATGTCGGAATCGTCGTCAAATTTGTGAGTAAACATTTGCGTTGGTTTGACTGCGTACTTGCTTACCGCCCAGGATTTCGGCGTTATATTTTTGGCCTTGCGAAGTTAATTTATCGCAAGAAATAATGGCGAATCATTTTTTAATAATTAGAAGATTGAATAGATAAATTTCTTTGTCAAAAATTTATCTATTTTAAAATCAATTCAACTTCAATTTTTTTGCTATGACTCAATTCGATGATTTTCAAATAATTCCGGAAAAGCTTATGTTTTCGGTGCCGAGCGATAGGTATTGCGGAAAGGATTTTAAAAAAATTAAAATTCGTGATATGGTGGAAATTATTCGAGCATTTGCATTTGAAAATTGCAAAAATTTAGAAAGTGTTTTCTTGCCGGATTCGGTGCGAGAAATTGCAGCGTATGCTTTTAAAAATTGCGAAAAATTACGCGAAATTCATATTCCGAAAACGGTGACAAAAATTGAAGAAGGCGCGTTTCAAGGAACCGCTTGGATAAAAAATTTACAGGAAGATTTTGTTATTGTCGGCGATGGCATTTTATTTTTGTATCAAGGAAAAGAAACGGAAGTGGTGATTCCTAGCACGGTGAACACTGTGGCAAGCGAAGCATTTCAAGCAAATGAAAAAATCACTTCTGTCGTCATTCCCGATTCTGTCAGCGAAATTGATTCGCACGCTTTTAAAAATTGTAAAAATTTAACGCAAGTTACTTTGCCAAAAAATCTTTCGCAGATTCAAGATGGTGTATTTGACGGCTGCGAAAAATTAACCGCGATTTCGCTTCCCGAAAGTATTCATTGCATTAAAAATTCTGCGTTTGCATCATGCAAAAATTTGAAAGAAATTTGTTTTCCTAAAAATTTAGAATCCATCGGCTTTATGGGATTTATGCATTGCGAAAATTTGCAAAAAGTTCAATTTCCCGAATCGTTAAAAGAAATTCAAGTTTATACTTTTGCATTTTGCGGAAAACTTTCTGAAATTGAATTTTCCAATTCGATTCAATCAATTGATGATGATGCTTTTTTGGAATGCGGAATTGAGCATTTGACTTTGCCCGATTCTTTGGAAAAATTGGGAGACGAAGCTTTTAAAAAATGCAAGCATTTAAAATCGGCAAAACTCTCGGAATCCTTAAAGATAATTGAATGCAGTACTTTTGAAGATTGCAAAAATTTATCGGAAATTCAATTCCCGAAAGAACTTCAAAATATTGAGCTCAACGCATTTAAAAATACAAAATGGTTAAATTCTTTTCCCGATGATTTTGTGAGAACCGATAACGGATTTTTGGTGAAATATCAAGGGCATGATAAAATCGTTAACATTCCCGATTCCGTAAAAATGATCGGAACCAAAGCGTTTTTAAATTGCAAAGAAATGGAAGTGGTCAATTTATCGGATTCGGTAAAATGGATGGACGATAGCGCTTTTATGAGCTGCCCGAATTTACGACAAATTAAAATTCCGAATGCATTAGAATTTTTCTCCACTGAAATGTTTTGCGGTTGTCGTCGCTTATCGGAATTTTTTGCCACGATTAAAAATTATCATTATCATGTTTTTTTCAAATCCCAAAGAATTTACTCTTATTTGGAAAATGTTTTTCACAAAGGATTTTTCTAAACGAATTCGTGTAGAACAAAAATATCCGCTACTCGTTTCGTATTTTGTGCAAAGTCAAGATGAAAACGCCAAAGATTATATTCTTTCAAATCTTTCTTTGGTTTTCAAACTTTTAATTCAACAAGAAAACGCAAAATTACTTTCCGCATTTTTAAACAGCGGAATTTCCATCACCAAAAATGTGAAACAGAAATTGCTCCGCGAATCTCTTCAATCGCAAAATCTTGAAATCCGCGCCATCGTCATGGAATACGAAAATTCGCACGCCGAAAATCAAGAATATAAATTGTGATGGCGGAGAGGATTTTTTTAATCTGTTCTGAATTTTAAAAATTCAGAATTTGAGACAAAAACAGTTGACGAAGCGTTTTTTTTCTTATTTTCTTTGATATGAAAAAATGTAGTATAAAGAGATTTTCCGTATGAAAAACGTTTTATGTTTTTTTCTTGCATTTTTCTTTTTTGCTTGTTCGGATCACGAGGGCTCTTATAATCCATTTAGTGAAAGTAAGCCGTATTCATTAGAAATTACACGGACGCGCTCTTATTATCAAGCGGCAAAAATTGTGCGGCGTATTCGTAAAATGGGTGCAGAAGCATTTATTATCAATCGTCATGAAAAAAATGGGGAGTGGTATAGCGTTCTTTCGGGCGCGTTGAAGGATTCATCGGCATTAAATGAGTACAAGTCAAAATTAGATAGTGTTTATCATTTTCCCAAAATGAAAGTCGTAGACTATTCAAAATTGGATAGCGCAACGCGCGTGCCTATAGAACGTCCGGATTCTATCAAGCAAGGACATCGTATTGCAGCAAATAAGCCTGCTGTTCCCGAAGAAGTTTATGATGGTATTCAAAAATTCCCGACGAGCGATATGTTTGATTCTAAACGTACGGGAATTGTGATGCTTAATAATCGTGCCATCAAAGAAGTAAAAAAAGATGTTTTTGATTTGCCTCGGGGTATTTCGCTTTACACTTTGAGCAAATATGGAACTTCATTTTATTCAGTTATTTTCCGCGATAATATTTTCGGGGATAATGTAACCCTTCAAGCATTAAAGAGAAATGATTCTCGCCCGCATATTGTAGAAGCGAGCATCGTTCCGATTTCAAAAACGGAAAACGGATACGACTATTGAAAAACTTGCTGATATGATTTTAAAAACGGGTAATTATAAAATTGAAAAGAAAGAACCGGTTTCTGTAAAAGCTTATACAAAATTGAATGGATTAAAAGTTACCATCGGCCCTGTGAAAAAAGTAAAAGAACGCTCTTATTATCTTTTGACCGATGAAGGGCACGAATACATTTACATTGCACAAAGCACGCAAAAAAGTGATGCGGAAATGTTTGAATTTTTATCGGAAATAGGAAAAGATGCTGGTCTTGTAGAATATGATGAATTTTACAATTCATTTTACACCATTGCGGATGATTCCGAAGATTTATTTTTAGGCTTTACTTGTGAAAAACTTGACTGGCGTTATGCCGAAAGCAAAGGGAATCAACTTTGGGCAAGGAAAATGGTCGGCTATTGGAATGCGAACCTTTATTTTTACAGCAATTCTTACGGAGCATGGGGCTATGGACTTTTTGATTTGCTCACTAATCGCAATATGAAAAATATCTATGGAAATTTATATGGTGCGTATAAAGAAAAAGAAAATGCTCGTGTAATTTATGGCGTTAAAGGCCGCGCTGTTTATTCTCTTTGGGGGTTGAGCGAAATCAATTTGGGAATTGGCCGTTTTGTGGTTGCATTAAACCCGATTTCAGGAAGATTTTCGGAAAGAAATTTAATTACGCGGGCTGAAAAATTGCAACTGTTAAATCGCGGTGGTTACGCAAAAAAAATTAAAAAGAATCCGGAAAAAAATGAGGGAAACTGATGAAAAAACTGATCATTTTATTTGCGCTAATTTTGAGTGCAGTAAGTTTTGCAGCACCACCTTCAAATATACAAGCGGTTGACTTGGGGCTACCCAGCGGCACCAAGTGGGCGAACATGAATGTGGGCGCGAAAAAGCCTGCAGATTATGGCGATTACTTTGCGTGGGGCGAGGTAAAGCCAAAAAAGACATACACAGAAGACAACTGCCAGACTTGTGGTCGTGAGCTTGACGATATTGCAGGTAATGCAAAATACGATGCTGCAACTGCCAACTGGGGCGGCAAGTGGAAAATGCCGACGATAGCTCAAATGAGGGAATTGAAAGATAAATGCACATGGGTGTTGATAAAGCTAAAAAATAGCAAGGGAGTGCTTGTTAAGGTAACTGGGCCGAATGAAAATTCAATTTTCCTCCCAGCGGCGGGGGACCGTGACGATTCTGATTTGTGGGGCGCAGGGAGTTTCGGCTTCTACTGGAGTTCTACTCCGTACGAGAACTTCAGCGACGGCGCTTACGACTTGGACTTCGGTTCGGATGGCCAGCACGTGAGCCGCCGCCGCTACAACGGGCTATCTGTTCGCCCCGTCTTAGAATAAAAGCGTAGCGCATTCGATTTATTTGTCGCGGGCTTGCAGGCTCGCGACCGCAAGAAACGAGGGATCAAATCAAATGAGTGGGAGTGCGGACATTTTTTAAACTGCAAGGTTCAAGTTTTTTCTGTATTCGATTGGACTGAGTCCGTTGAGGGGGAATTTGCATCGGTCGTTTCGATACCAATTTAGATAATGGTCAGCGATTTGAATCCGTTCAGGCTACTGATAATTTTAAATCTTGACGATTTCAAAAAAATACTTATATCGATTGTCGTAATCAATTGGATTACTGCCCGAAGCTTTGACCTTGTCTGTCCTACTAGCTTCATAAGAAATGCGCCCCTGTGTGTATGAGTGTTCACCGTGTGGGTTGTAGACTTGATCCGCGCATTTCAAGATTCCACGCAACGAATATGCTGTTAAAACAATTGATGATGATGGACAAATAAACCTTCCCTGCGCCGATTTGAAATTTCGTAATGTCCGCAAGCCAAATTATGTTCGGTTTGGGGCGCGTGGAAATTGCAGTTTACGAGATTTTTAACGGCCGGCGTAATCGTTTTCATATCACTATGTTCACTAAAACTTTAGTAAGAGCAATTTAATGAAATTTGGGCGTCAGTTGAGCTTCAGCGCAGCAAACAACTTTTCGATTTTTTTCTGATAAAGTTTTAACTGTGAGCTTCCAGCGCAACAATCCGCCGAAATTAAATGTTGAACCAACTGTGCAAAGACATAAGGGCTCAAACGATTTTAGAATGATTTTAATGGGACGCTAGTGATTCAAAATATAGAGTATGTTTTATGAAATTCTCAAATTTTGTCACAGAAAATTTTATGAATCATCGCTTGAATCATTTGAACAATCAGCTCCATTCGGAGCAAATTCCCCAGAAGAAATTACATCATAAGGAGCCAGCGCAAGGCTAGATATAAAAGATGGAACTATATTTATTACACCTATATTTCTAATAATATAAAAATAATCAATATCACAAATTCCTAAAAAAGTAGGTATTACCGCTAAAATAATAGATGAAATCAGCACCAATACTTGGAAACCATAAATAGTTGCTTTTGAAATGCAAAGTATTGACAATAAAACGCTAACTGAATAAAATGGAAGTAAAAGGAAAAATAATACAACGCAATCAGTCGTAAACAACGGGACAAGCAACGCTCCGTAAAATAAAACTGTCAAAAGACAAAAAACAAAACTATCTAAAATTTTTAATTTATAATTCGTTTTCATAAAACCTCCGCTCAAAGAATTAAAATAGAAAATATTTTCTCAACGAGTTTCATCTATAATCTAAAATTTTGCACGCGACTTTGATTTGTGCTTTTTGTATATTTGCAAAAAAATTGAGGTGAAAAATGAAGTTAAAATTTTTCGTTGCATTTTACGCAATTTTATTTTGTGCTTTTACAAGCGCTTTTGCGGAAGAGGAAATTCGAATTGTAAAAATCAACGATTCTAATTTTGAAGCAGAAATTATGAATTCAAAGCAACCGATTATTTTGGAATTTTCTTCGACAAGTTGCCCGCCTTGTTTGATTATGATTCCCACTTTAATCAGCATTGCAAAAAATTATGAAGATATTAAAGTGGCGTCTGTTGGAATTGATGATCCGGGAATTGAAAAGGTAAAAAATACTTTTAATATTACAGCATTCCCCACATTTTTTTTCATTAAAGACGGCAAAATAATTGGAAGAAAAATTGGAGCAATAAAAGAAAATGAAATGTTGGCTGCTTTAGGTTACTCTCCAAAAGTAACTAAGGCGCAAAAAAAGCCTAAGAAATCAAAAAATCAAAAATCTAATTTGGTGTGCTCAATAGATGGACAATTTAATGGCCTTAAAAATCATGTTACGATTTCGTTTGAATTTAAAAATGGCGAAATTAAAAATGTTGATTTGGTGACAGATGTGATTATCCCGCCTGCTTTAGAAGAACATCGCGAAGCCATTAAGCAAAGATTTATTGAAAGCGGTAAAAGCGAAGTCACGGAAACGATGACGGGCTTTAGATTGCACACTGCAAATGATAGCCCATTTATCAAAGCGATGGATATGAAACGTACTTCCACTTATGGAGAAATGAAAGCTGGCCTTGAATTGCAAGGCTTCAGTTGTAAATAAATTTTTCTTGTTTGGAAAAATTTGAAATTTAATTTTGGTCTGCAGAATTTAAAGTCGGTGCATCAGCCGTTGATTTGAATTCTGCAGCTTTTTCTTTTAATGCACTTGCCGTTGATTCGATGACTTCGCCAGTTTTCGTTTTGGCTGCGGTTAAAAGTTCATCGGCGACTTTGCCCGCAGCCACTTCGACGTCGTGTTTAGATTCTTCGCTGACTGCGTTGGAAATTTCGTCGGCGACTTTTCCGACGGCGATTTCCGCTTGATTTTTCGTTTCTTCGCTTACGGCATCGCATGCGTTGAATGTAAAAGCAGAGAGAATTCCGAGCGAAATGAGAATCGCTTTTCTCCCTAAAAATTTATTGTTATGAATTTTCATCATAGCACAAAGATAGTAAATTTGGCAAAATTTGTCAAGGAAAATTTTTGAAGAAATGGAAAAATTTCGTGCATCGGTTTTTAAAATCCGGTTTCCAAAGTATAATCCGAAAGGCGAATAAGAGTGTCTAAGAGAGCTTCTAAATGCTTGACGGTTTCTGCTTTTTCGTTTGCGAGATTCTGAGTTTGATGCAAATCATTTTCGGCGAAAAGTCCATCGACTTCTCCAGAATTTAATGGATATCGATCGATGATGCGATAACCGTCGAATCCGAGATCCGCGACTTTTGAATAAGCGCCGAGAGAAAGTCCTGCACCGTAACCGCGAAGCAAATTGTGGCCCATAAAAATATTTGGAACAGCGATTCCTGCGAGCTCAAGAATTGTCGGTGCAATGTCAATTTGGGCGGCGGTAATTGTGTCTTGTGCGGGCTCAATTCCTTTGCCGTGAATGATAAACGGAATCCAAGTTGCATTGGAAAATGCGCTGCCGTTCATCGTCGAAACATCGTTTTCGCCGAGAGGAAATCCGTGATCTGCCATGATGATGACGTATGTGTTTTCGTACCAACTTTCGTTTTGAATTTTCCGAATAAAGCGGGCGAGTTGTCTATCGGTAAAATTCATCGTCACTTGAATGCGTTCGGTGAGAGGCTTTTGTTTATCTTCTTCGGACATGCCCGCTGCAAAATTAAACGGATAATGATTGGAGCGGCTCATGACTGTTGCGAGGAAAGGTTTTTCTTGTTTGGAAAGACTGTCTAAGATAACTGAAACCGTGTGATCAAAGAAAGTGGAATCATCTTCTAAATTGCGGTCGTAATGTTCTGCGGTGTACCATTTTGCCATCCATACGCCGAGATTATCCCACGCGGGATCGGCTGCAGAAAAATAATGCGTTGTGTAACCGGAATCGGTGAGAACCGAAGCGAAACTCGGAAGCGTTACGTGCGCAAGATCCGTTGCTTCGGCGAGTTTTGAATGATGCGGAAGCCCGAGATGAGTTGTGAGAACGCCGCCCGTTGTCGGGAGCCCACTTGTGTGCATACGGAACCAAGCGTGAGAATTTGCTGCCATCGAATCGAGGAATGGCGTAGGCGAAGGCTTTCCAGGATTTAAATAGCCCACATTGAGCCCGCGATGCGATTCGAGGAAGAATAAAATGAAATTCGGTTTTTGTGCGCGCTTTTGCAAAAGCGATTCGCTCTGCGTTAAGGCTTCGCTCGGAATGCGGTAAAGCGGAAGTTTTTTCCCGAGTTCTGTTTTCGGAAAATTCCAAAGAGAATCGCCTTCGACTTTTGCCCATAAATTTTGATAAGTTGCGCCGAGATTTTCAAGTTCGCTTTCGGATAAATGCGAAGCGGCTTGCGTATTTGTTAAATCGTTGTAAATCAAAGAAACGACAGGGCGAAGCTTTGTCATGCGGGCGTTTCCCGTCCAAATAAAATAGACGAAAAGATACGAAGCGATGTAAAAAATGAGCATCGCGATGACGGGAACATTTAATGAACGCGGGGCGAGAAATTTTTTAATAAGCCGATAAATTCCAAAGGTCATCGGGAGAATAAGCGCAAGCACAAAGAATTGCAAAAACGGAACCGAGAAATCATTCGCCACATAATCCCAAAACATCACCACGGACGAAGTATCTTTGTAAGTATCGACGAGTCCGAAAGAAAGATGGCTGCCGAGGAATCGTTGCACTTCGTGGTCGAGAAGGGTGACGAGTAAAATGATGGAATGAAAAAGGGTAAAGAGAATTGTCGAAAGAGAAAATTTCAGATTGAAATTCGGGAAAAATTTTTTGCGGAGAATTTGAAAAACGCCTGCGCCGATGGTGAAAATTACTAACGAATTAAAAATCCAGAGAAAGTCTAAACAGACTGCGTGAAAAATGTACCAGTCCGGTTTGCTCACAAACGGGAAGCCGTAAGGATTGCTGCGGAAGAGAAGAAGCACCCGCAAGAAAATATGCGAAACCCAAAACGCGAGTGCAACAAAAATCAATTTAGAAGAAAGAAATTTTTTCATTTTTTTTAAAATAGCAATTATTAGGTGGAGAATTTGCAAAGAAAAATGGAAAATTTGAAGTTCAATGCGCTTTTCTCGCGTAGAATTAGAATCTTTGGAATTTGATTATTTTTCAGCGACGGCGCAAATTATTCGAAAAAAGAAATCATACTCCTTGACGAAAAGAAAAAGTTTTTATAGTTTTTTCGTATGAATGATTGTTCAAATGAAAATTTGAACAATTTTGAAATGGAGAAACGATGGCGAAAAAGAAAACGCAGATTCCCGACGAAGTTGAACTTTGCGATTTAGCAGAGCTGTTTAAAGTTTTTGGCGATTCTACGCGGATTCGCATTTTGTATGCGCTTTCGGAATCGGAACTTTGCGTCGGCGATTTAGCGAAATCGTTAACGATGACGCAATCAGCGGTTTCGCATCAATTAAAAATTTTAAAGACGGCGAAACTCGTCAACAGTCATCGCGTTGGGAAAATGATGGTTTACTATTTAGCCGATGAACATGTGCGCACGATTATCAGCGTGGGAACAGAACACATCGAAGAAAAGTAGAGGTTACAATGAAAAAGAAATTGATTGCGCAAAATTGCGCTGCAAAAATGGAAGCGGAAATTCAAAAAATTCCAGGCGTTTTGAATGCATCCGTCAATTTCCTTTTGCAAAAAATCACAATTGAAGCAGACGAAAAATGTTTCGATGAAATTTTGCAAAAAGCGATTGCGACTTGCAAAAAAGTGGAACCGGATTGTCAAATTTTTGCGTAGAAACGGAGACGATGATGTCGGCGAAGCAAAAGAAAATGCGAATGCGGATTTTTATCAGTTTAATTTTCTTAGTATCGCTGATGATTCTTTCTCGATGTCTTGAAATTCCACAATGGATTTTGGCAATTCTTTTTGCAATTCCTTACGGCGTTGCGGGCTATGATATTCTTTGGATTGCGTTAAAAAATATTCGCAACGGAAATGTTTTTGATGAAAATTTTTTGATGGCGATTGCAACTCTTGCAGCGTTCTTTGTCGGGGAATATCCCGAAGGCGCTGCGGTGATGATTTTTTATCAAGTCGGGGAACTTTTTCAAAGCGTTGCGGTGGGAAAATCGCGGGCTTCTATTGCGCAACTGATGTCGATTGCGCCGGACTTTGCTAATGTGGAAATTAACGGCGAAATAAAAACGGTCGATCCCGAAGAAGTTGAAATTGGGAGCACGATTGTGATTCGTGCGGGCGAAAAAATTCCTCTCGATGGAGAAGTGCTGAGTGGAGAATCTTTTGTAGATACTGCTGCATTAACGGGAGAATCGGTTCCGCGAAAAATTGTGGCAGGAAATTTTGTGGTGAGCGGCTGCATTAACGGCGAAGGAATTTTGCGAGTGCGGACGACGAAAGTTTACGATGATTCAACGGTTGCAAAAATTTTGGAACTCGTTGAAAATGCGAGCGAGAAAAAAGCGAAGATGGAAAAATTCATCACGCGATTTGCTCGTTATTATACGCCGATTGTTACCGTTGCCGCTGTTTTGTTAGCCGTGATTCCGCCGATTTTTTTAGGCGCTTCGCGCGAAGTATTTTATGATTGGATTTTGCGGGCTTGTACATTCTTAATCGTTTCGTGTCCGTGCGCTCTTGTAATTTCTGTTCCGCTCGGATTTTTTGGAGGCATCGGTGCGGCGTCGCGAATCGGCGTTTTGGTAAAAGGTGCGAATAGTTTGGAAATGGCTGCGCAGTTGAAAACTCTCGTTTTCGATAAAACGGGAACGTTAACCAAAGGCGAATTTCGGGTGAATGAAATGCATCCGGCGAAAAATTTTTCAGCGGAAAATTTATTAGAACTTGCTGCACTCGGCGAATCATTTTCAACGCATCCGATTGCGAAGTCAATTCTCAAAGCATACGGGAAAAAGCCCGCGGCGCTTCGCGTCCAAAAGACGGCAGAAATTGCGGGCGAAGGAATTCGTGCAATCGTCGATAACAAAGAATTGCTTCTCGGAAGTGCTTTGCTTTTGCAAAAAAATCAAATCGAAGTGCAAAAAATAAAAAGCGTTGGAACGATTGTTTACGTTGCGTTTGACGGAAAATTTGTCGGGAGTTTAGTCATCTCGGATTCGCTTAAAGAGGGCGCAATTTCGGCGATGCAAAATTTGAAAAATGTCGGCGTAGAAAATACGGTGATGCTCACGGGCGATTCGCTTTCGGTGGCAGAAAATGTAGCGCAAACATTAAAAATCAATTCGTATTTTGCAGAACTTTTGCCTGCTGATAAAGTTTCGAAAATGGAAAATTTATTGCAAAATTCAACGGCAAAAAATCGCATTGGATTTGTGGGCGATGGCATTAACGATGCGCCGGTTTTAATGCGGGCCGATGTCGGATTTGCGATGGGGGCTTTCGGAAGTGATGCTGCGATGGAAGCGGCAGATATTGTTCTCATGGATGACGATGTGCGAAAAATTCCGCAGACGATTTCCATTGCAAAGCGGACACAAAAAATTGTTACCGAAAATGTCGTCTTTGCGCTTTCGGTAAAAGGAATTATTCTTCTTCTCGGCGCATGCGGTTTTGCAAATATGTGGCTCGCGGTTTTTGGCGATGTCGGTGTAACGGTGCTCGCCATTTTCAATTCGATGAGAATGCTTCGGCAAGAAAAGAAATTCACTTTGCATTCTTCTTGTTGAATTGTTATAATTGGGGCTATGAACAACGGTTTTGATCACTTGAATGTGCAAAATATTGAAGTCGCTGGATTTATCCGCGAAGTTTTCGGTTACATTACCCGATTCAAAGGGCAACTGTTTATTCTGAAAATTGAAGACTGCTTGATGGATCATCCGCTGTTTCCTGTTTTGATTCGCGACATTACGCTTTTGCATAAAATCGGTGTCAAAATTTTAATCGTTCCGGGAACTCGCAATAGCATCGATCGCCAGCTGAAAGCGTGGGAAATCGATTCGGATTTTGAAAGCGGAGTTCGCTTGACGACAGAAGAAGCGTTGCCTTTAATTGAACAAGCTTCTCTCGGCGCAGCGCAGCGCATCATGAGTCATTTGACAGCGGGCGGTTGCCACGGCATGCAAGGAAACTGGGTTGCGGCGCGCAGCATGGGAATTATCGATGGCGTGGATTATATGCGGACCGGTCGCATTGAACGCATTGAAAAAAATATTCTCGAACATTTGCTTTCCGAAGATTACATTCCCATTATTCCGCCGATCGGTTGGAATAAAATCGGTCATGCGTATAATATTTCGAGTACAGAACTCGCCATGGAATTGTGCAAATATTTGACGGTGGGAAAACTATTCTTCATCGGCAGCGAAAACGGCATCCGCGCCGAAGGTTTGCATACGGGCGCACAAACGAAATATTTGGATGTGACCGATAACGGAGTCATCTCGGCGTTAGATATTGAACAAGCGCAAGAAATTTTGGATTTGAATCCGGACAAATTAAATTTTGCGCAAATTGATTATTTGAAAAATGCGATTAGCGCTTGCAAAGCGGGCGCAAAACGTGTGCATTTAATCAGCGGTGAAACGCAGGGAAGTGTTCTGCAAGAAGTCTTCTCGAGCCGCGGTGATGGAACGATGGTTTACGCAAACCAATATTCGAGTATTCGCCCTGCGACGACAGACGACATTCCCGATATTTTGCGGATTATGCAAGATTATATTGCGAAGGGCTTCTTGATTCCGCGAACGCAAGAATCGATTTCCGAAAAATTGCCGGACTATGTCGTTTATGCAATTGATAATGTGATTCACGGTTGCGGTGCATTGCACGCCTTCGAAGATAACACCGCAGAAGTCGCTGCCATTGCTGTCGCAGCAAACTATCGCAAATCAGGAGTGGGCGCAGCGATTGTACGGCACTTGGTTGCTACGGCAAAAATGCGCGGTTATCGGATGGTTTTCCTTCTCACGACACAAGCCCTCGATTGGTTTTATCAACTCGGATTTAAAGACGGCACATTGGAAGAATTGCCAAAAACAAAACGCGATCATTATAATCACAAAAGAAATTCGCGTATTTTGGTGATGAATTTGTAATGTCGTCGTGCAATGATTGATAATTTTGCATCGCTTTGCAGTTAAATTTTCATTTTAAAAATTCTTTTTGCCTTTTCGCCTGCAAGCCCCTGGATCACAAAAGTGCTTGCAATTAGCAATAGGACAATTCCATAAATTGCTGCTTTGATGCCAAGCGACAGATCCAAGCTGTAGTTTAAAAGTGCGTATAGAACTGTTAACGATATAATCCAAAATCCCTGGATCGTCAAATTGAATTTATACGGCCAGTAACCCATTTTATAAAGGTACAAGTTCATCCAAATGCATTGCATGATTTGGTAGGACATCGATGAAATCGCGGCTCCGGCAATTCCGAATAAAGGAATCAAGAGCTTGTTTAGCACAAGGGCGAAAACAAGGGAAAATACATTCATCATAAACATGAATTTACTCTTTCCGAGTCCGTTAATGACTGAGCCTGAAAGCCCGAACATTCCGTTGATTAAATTTCCAATCATCAAAATTCCAAGGACCGCAACAGGATTCTCCTTGGTAATAAACGATTTCCCTGCAATCATCATGGTCTGCTCCGGAAACAGGACGATGAAAAATCCAATCGTTAATTGAATCAAGGTTACCATCGATACGCAGTAAGAAAATACGGGCTTTAAATCGGTTGTTAAGCGTTCCTTAGACATGCCTGCGACAACGGGCTGTAAAATCGGGTTGTAGCTTTGCCGAATTGTTTTTAGACCGTTAGAAATCGTGATCATCACCGCATAAATTCCTGCGGCTTCGGAGCCGATTAACGCAAGGACCATCCACAAGTCAACGCGCGTTAAAAACGCCGATACGATTTCCGAAAATCCGAGCGGCAACGAAAAGTCCAAAAGTTCCTTGGGCATTTTTTCTTTGGCAAACCAGCGCAGTTGTGGAAATTGCCTGTTCATTAAGAACACGTAAACGAAAACGCCTAAAACGTTGGCCGCAAATAGCCCAGTCGGTAAGGCGAGCTTTTGCGTAAACCCAATAAAATAAAGCAAAAGAGCGATGAGCGGAGCAAGCGTTGTGACCGCAAAATCGTTAATGAAAATTTTATACTGTGGATGACGATTTCCTTCGGAAGCGCCTGCAAAAAGCAAGAGAGCCGCATAAGGGATAATCGAAAGCGCGTAAATGGAAATTTCGGTCGAAGAAAGCATCGCAAGTCCTTTTGAAACGCTTTGCAGTCCGAAAAAGGAACCGACCCAAATGACAACAGAGATAATCAATGCGAATAAGAGGGTTAATCGTAAAGACGAAAGAATCCCTTCGTGCGGCGTTCGGTGGCAAACGATGTTTTGCGGCAAATAGCGATGCAAGCCCTTGTCGAGTCCAAGAATCGAAACGCGGCAAAGCGTTAAAATCAAAAGCTGCGTCGAAACGTAAACGCCAAAAATTTCTTTTCCGAAAGTGCGTGCGATGACAATCGTTAAAACGGGAGCGATAACTTTGAGCGCTGTCCCTAAAAAGGTAAACAGTGTACTCCTCATTAAAAACTTTTGGTCCGAATGAATAGAATTCATGATGATTTAATTTTTTAAGAGTTAAAGAAAATAATTTTCTATCCATTGATTTATTTCGTATTGATTTACAATATTTTCAGGAATTTCTTGATAAGGCACTTGCATAAAATCTTTTAAATGGTCTAATTTATTATCGTGAATGATATAAATATTTGCGGGATTGTAAAAATCAAAATGCTTGATGTATTCGTTGTTGGTAACCAGTTTTTTCTTCAAAAATAAAGCATCGAAAGGACGCAGAGAAAGCCCGGTTTGATTTTCACTTACTAAATCTAAAATGCATTTGGATTCGGCGGAATATAAAATGTTGTCGTAAGGTGAAATTTGAGATTCTTTATTTTCGATAATGAAAAATTTTGTTGAAAAATTCATCGCAGAAAGTTTTGCTTGAATGGATTGAAGTAAGTCTTTTCGCCCTTTATTTTTCCCGACAAAGTAAAAATCTTGTTTGATTGAAAATTTTTTTATTTCAGGTTTTCGATTTACATTTTTGACTAATTGAATTTGATAAAATTCACTGTCATGAAAGTCAAAAGTGAAAAAATGAAAATGATTTTTCTTTAATTGAGATAGCGCTTTTTGAATTTGTTTGGGTTGATTGCTCCAACGCGTAAGCGGATTCCAAAAAAAGACATTTTTCAAAATAGATTTTTTTAGAATTGCATTTAACATTTTGTATTCAGCAAAATAACAACTGTCCCAAAATAAAATATTGCAATCAATTTTTTGTAATGCTTTTCGAGTTTGCTTTTTGTAGCGGAAAAGAAATGCAAAAAAATACAAGTGTAATTTTAAAAAGATACCGTAAAAAAGAATTCGAATTTTGTTTTGGGTAATTGCGAGTTCTAATTTGTTTGCATTGGACAAATGAAGTCCATTCACAACATAATTTGCTGCTTTAAATTTGGGATTGTAAATAATGGTTAATTTATTCATTATCTTCAAATATATAAACTTATTCTCATTGCTTGCAAAAAAAATTTAAATAATAAATGCAATAAAAATGCGAAAAATCGGAGAATTTCTTTTGAAGAAAACTAGGATTGGAAATAGAAATGTGACAAATGCAAATCATCGGCTTTTTAATTTTTCTAAATTTGCAAATCAAAGCGGCTTCATTTTGTGCTGTTTTTAGATTAGGTGAAAATGATGGATTTGAAAAAAATGGAAGATGGCTTCCGCATGATTCTCGAAGGCATGGGCGAAGACATCCATCGCGAAGGCCTTTTGGATACGCCGAAGCGCGTCTCAAAAATGTACGCAGAACTGATGACCAGTTTGAATGCGGACAAAAATCCTGCCGATATTCTCAAAACGCGATTCCACGAAAAGTATGACGAAATGATCGTCGTGCCGAATATCGAATTTGCGAGTATGTGCGAACATCATTTTTTGCCGTTTACCGGGCGCGCTTTTGTCGCTTATATTCCGGGCGACTGCGTTGTCGGACTTTCGAAAATTCCTCGTGTCGTCGAATACTTTGCGCGGATGCCGCAGATTCAAGAACGCATGACGCGGCAAATTGCGGAACTCATTCAGAACGAACTCAATCCGCGGGGAGTGGCAGTTCTTTTGGAAGCTTCGCACATGTGCATGACGATGCGCGGAGTCAAGAAGCCGGGCGCTACGATGGTGACGACGCAACTTCTCGGGCGCTTTAAAACCGACGAAAAAACGCGCGCTGAATTTATGACTTATATTCATCGCGAAGGCTAAATGCTGACTTTTTTCGGAGGATAAAAAAATTTTTTTTGATTCCCGAAAAGGCGACAAATTTTACGGCGAAACTGACAAATCTGCATGAAAATTCCCTAAAATGGACGAAAATCGCCAAAAATGGGGACGAAAAAGCTCCGAAAATTGACGAAAACGAGAAGACATTTTTGTAACATTATTGTTAAAGCGCTACATTTTTGTCGTTTGAAAATTTCAAAACCCCTTTACTCAATTCGCTTGAACTAGTAATTTTCTACTAGACGATCGCAAAGGAGATGGATCCTTTGCGCTGACGATAGGAGACATATGAAGGCTCAAGGCTTATACAACCCGCAGAACGAACACGATGCGTGCGGCGTTGGCTTCGTTCTCAATATGAATGGAAACCGTGAACACGGAATTGTGAAAAAGGGCGTTAAAGTTCTTTGCAATCTTCTTCACCGCGGTGCAACTGGCGCAGATGTCAACACAGGCGACGGCGCAGGTCTTTTGATTCAAACTCCGGATAACTTCTTCAAAAAGTCTCTGAAAATGAAGCTTCCGGAACTTGGCCATTATGCAGTCGGCATGCTCTTTTTGCCGCAAGATAAATCGAAACGCGAAAGCGTGATGGCTCTCATCGAAAAAATTGCGAAGGAAGAAAATTTCAAAATTCTCGCTAGCCGCGATGTTCCGGTTGAGCCTTCGGCGGTGGGCGATTCTGCTCGCGCTGTGATGCCGTTTATCGCTCAGGTGTTTCTTCAGTCGAACGAAGATTTAACGGGCGAAGATTTGGAACGCGCTCTTCTCGTCGTGCGGAAACGTGCTGAACACGAATCGGGACTTTCTGCAGAAGGCGCTGACGGATTTTATGTGGTGAGCTTGTCTGCGCGCACTTTGATTTATAAAGGCATGATGACTGCGCCGCAGGTTCCGGTTTTCTATCCGGATTTGAATGATAAGAATATGGAAAGCGCTGTGGCCGTTGTGCACCAACGTTATTCGACAAATACTTTCCCAAGTTGGCCTCTCGCGCAACCGTTCCGCTTTATGGCGCATAATGGCGAAATCAATACCATCCGCGGAAACCGCAACTGGATGAATGCTCGCGAAAAGAATATTGCGTCTCCGCTTTTTGGCGAAAACATTAAGAAGTTGACTCCGATTCTCGAAAAGAATTCGAGCGACTCGGGCAACTTAGACAATGTGCTTGAACTTTTGACTTTGGGTGGCCGCGAAGTGGGTCATTCGATGATGATGTTAATGCCGCAAGCTTGGGGCAAAAAACATGCAATGGGTCCGGATGTCCGCGGATTCTTTGAATTCCACGCTGGCATTATGGAACCGTGGGATGGTCCTGCTGCGGTGGCGTTTACCGATGGCGAATGGGTCGGTGCAACTCTCGATAGAAACGGTTTGCGTCCGGCGCGTTACACGATTACGAAAAACGGATTTATGGTTTTTGCTTCGGAAGCTGGCGTCCTCGATATTCCGGCTGAAGAAGTTTCGGAAAAGGGTTCTCTCCGTCCGGGTCAAATGCTTCTCGTGAATTTGAAGACAGGTCGTTTCTACAAAGATCACGAAGTGAAGACTCGCTTTGCCCGCAAAGAACCGTATCGTCGTTGGGTCAAAGAAAATCACATCGACATTCACGGCTTCTTTAACGCAGTCGGCGAAGTTGCGGTCGATGAAGAAACTCTTCTCAAGCGTCAAAAACTTTTCGGTTATACCCGCGAAGATTTGGAAATCATTTTGAATGCGATGGCTTCGAATGGCGTTGAACCGATTGGTTCGATGGGCTCGGATCAGCCGCTCGCTGTTCTCTCGGAAAAGCCGCAGCTTCTTTATTGGTACTTTAAGCAGCTCTTTGCGCAGGTGACGAATCCGCCTATCGATCCGATTCGCGAAGAACTCGTGATGAGTTTGATGACTTACCTTGGCATTCACGATAACTTCCTCGCTGAAGAACCGGCGCAAGCTCGCTTGGTGAAGTTCCGTTATCCGGTGCTTTCGAATGAAGATTTGGGTCGCCTTCGTACTTTGAGCCAAGAAGATTACAAGTGCGCAACGGTTCAGATGGGATTCCCCGTCCTTTCGGATACACTTTCTGCGGGCAAGCTTTTGGAAATGGCGTTGACCGAACTCTGCGAAAAGGTAGAGAAAGAAGTCCGCGATGGCCATAATATTATCATCTTGAGCGATAAGGATTTGCCCGATGAAATCGCTCCGATTCCGGCAATTCTCGCGGTCTCTGCCGTGAACCAGTATCTGTCGAAAATCGGCATTCGCACAAGTTGCGGTCTCATTCTCGAAACGGGTGAAGCGCGTGAAGTGATGCATATCGCAAGCCTTCTCGGTTTCGGTGCAACTGCGATCAATCCGTATTTGGCATTTGAATCTATTGCAGAACTCAGCAAGACGCATCAGTTGGATAAACAAGTCGGCGTTACCGAAGCGATTGAACATTACATCGATGCGATGAACAAGGGCTTGAAAAAGGTAATGAGCCGTATGGGTATTTCGACTCTGCGCAGTTACCGTAACGCTCAAGTCTTTGAAATCGTCGGCCTCGCAAAAGATGTCGTCGACAAATATTTCAAGGGTTCGGCAAGTCGCATCGGCGGTATCGGCCTCGAAGAAATTGCAAAAGAAGCGTTGA
Source organism: Hallerella porci (assembly GCF_003148885.1). Lineage (NCBI taxonomy): Bacteria > Pseudomonadati > Fibrobacterota > Fibrobacteria > Fibrobacterales > Fibrobacteraceae > Hallerella > Hallerella porci. The sequence goes on from NZ_QGHD01000013.1 coordinate 19,897, forward strand.
TGCGTTGGCGTTCGGCGATCGAAAGCAAGAGTCCGCTTCTTCCTTCGGGCGGTGAATATCGTTTGCGCAAAGATGGCGAACGTCACTTGTGGACGCCAGAAGCCATTTCGAATTTGCAGATTGCTGTGCGCACTGGAAATCAGGCGCGCTATGACAAGTATGCAGAACTCATCAACGATCAGACGGTGCATCAGAGCACTCTCCGCGGACTTTTCTCGTTCAAGAAAACGGTTGCAGTTCCTCTCGACGAAGTAGAACCGGCGACAGAAATTATGAAGCGCTTTGTGACGGGCGCAATGAGCTACGGTGCTATTTCGAATGAAGCGCACGAAGCAATTGCAATCGCGATGAACCGCATCGGTGCTAAGAGCAACAGCGGCGAAGGCGGTGAAGATCCGGAACGTTATATTCCGCTGCCGAACGGCGATTCTCTTTCGAGTGCGACGAAGCAAGTGGCGAGCGGACGCTTTGGCGTTACCGACGAATATTTGGTGAACGCAAAAGAATTGCAGATTAAAATTGCACAAGGCGCAAAACCGGGTGAAGGCGGTCAGTTGCCGGGTCACAAGGTGAGTGTGCAAATTGCAAAGGTGCGTCATTCAACTCCGGGCGTTACTCTCATCAGCCCGCCGCCGCATCACGATATTTATTCTATTGAAGATATTGCGCAGTTGATCTTTGACTTGAGAAATGCAAACGATAAAGCGCGTATCTCGGTGAAGCTTGTCTCGGAAGTCGGTGTGGGAACTGTTGCGGCTGGCGTTGCCAAAGCGCGTGCCGATATGATTCTCATCTCGGGCTACGATGGCGGTACCGGTGCGTCTCCGCTTTCTTCGGTGAAGCATGTCGGCGCTCCGTGGGAACTCGGACTTTCCGAAACGCAGACGACTCTCGTTTTGAATAAGCTCCGTAGCCGTGTGCGTCTTCAGGTAGATGGTCAGATGAAGACTGGCCGCGATGTGGTCATCGGTGCGCTTCTCGGCGCCGAAGAATTTGGCTTTGCAACGACGATTCTCGTCGTTCTCGGTTGCGTGATGATGCGTCATTGCCATTCGAACACTTGCCCAGTCGGCGTTGCTACTCAAGATCCAGAACTCCGCAAACGTTTCAAGGGTGCGCCGGAACATATCATTCAGTACTTGACTTTTGTCGCAGAAGAAGTCCGTCATTATATGGCGCAGTTCGGCTTCCGCACATTCGACGAAATGGTCGGACGTAGCGATCTCTTGGAAATGAATCAGGCGATTGATTTCTGGAAGGCAAAGGGTCTCGATTACTCGGGAATTCTCTATCGCGCATCGACAAAGCCCGAAGAAGTTCGCTGCACTATGAAGCAGGAAACAGGCTTGGATACTGCGGTGGACTACGAAATTCTGAAGAAAGTCGAAGAGAACATCGAAACGAAGAAACCGGTTTCGTTGAATCTTCCGATTCGCAATACGAACCGCACATTTGGCACGATTATTTCGAGCCGCATCGCGAAAAAGTATGGTTACGCAGGACTTCCGGACGATACAATCACCATCCGCTTGCAAGGTTCTGCGGGTCAGAGCTTCGGGGCATTCGGCGCTCACGGCTTGACTTTGGAACTCGAAGGCGAAGCAAATGACTACGTAGGCAAGGGACTTTCGGGCGCAAAAATTATCGTGCGTCCGGCAACAGGTTCTGCGTTCGCTCCCGAAGATAACGTCATCGCGGGCAACGTCATTCTCTACGGTGCCACTTCGGGCGAAGTCTATTTGAACGGTCGCGCAGGTGAACGCTTCGGCATTCGTAACAGTGGCGCTCTCGCCGTTGTCGAAGGTGTCGGCGACCACGCTTGCGAATACATGACCGGTGGACGCGTCGTCGTTCTCGGATCGACAGGCATCAACTTCGGCGCAGGGATGAGCGGCGGTATCGCTTATGTCTTTGACGAAGGCGGTCAATTCGACAGTCTTTGCAACACGGATATGATTGACTTGGATCCGCTGAACGAAGCCGACGAAAAAGAATTGAAACAGCTCATCGAAAATCACGTGAAATATACGGGCAGCCCGAAGGGGAAGAGAATCCTCGAAAACTGGGACCGCGATCGTGAACTTTTCGTGAAGGTGTTCCCGATGGAATATCGTCGCGCCTTGGAAAATATGAACAATCAGAATCGCGGATAAGCGGAAAAAAGGAGACAAAAGATGATTTCGAACAAACCTTTTCTCACGATTCCTCGTCGTGACGCGGAAGAACGCCCCGTTCAGGAACGTATCCACGATTACAAAAAAACTGCGAAGGAAATGACGAAAGAGCAGATTACCGAACAGGCAACGCGTTGCATGAATTGCGGCGTTCCGTTCTGCCACGCTTTCGGTTGTCCGCTTTTGAATGTCGTTCCCGAAATCAATAATGCAGCAAGTCGCGGCGAATGGCGCAAAGCGTTGGATCTTCTCTTGGACACAAGTCCGTTCCCCGAATTTACGGGAATTGTTTGCCCGGCTCTTTGCGAAGGTTCTTGCGTCAACGGCCAAGATGGCGATGCAGTTGCTATTCGCGAAATTGAACATCGTGTCATCGAAACCGGTTACGAAAACGGTTGGGTGCATGCGAACTTGCCGCTCGTGCGCACCGATAAACATGTCGCAGTCATCGGTTCGGGTCCTTCGGGTCTTTCTTGCGCCGAATATTTGAATCGCGCAGGCATTAACGTCACCGTTTACGAAAGTGCAGAACACGTCGGCGGCTTTATGCGCTACGGCATCCCCGACTTCCGTCTTCCAAAATCGGTTATCGAACGTCGCGTTTCTTTGATGCAGCAAGAAGGCATCCGCTTCGAAACGAATGTGTGCATCGGCAAAGATATTTCTCCGGAATATTTACTGCGCAATCATGATGCAATCGTTCTCTGCTGCGGCTCTCGTGCTCCGCGTGATTTGAAAGTCCCGGGACGCGAATTTTCGGGCATTCATTTCGCCGTCGATTATTTGACTCAGCAAAACCGCATCAATGGCGGGGAAGTCTTTGATTTCGATGAAACGAAAAGTGCAAAAGGCAAACATGTCGTCGTTGTCGGTGGTGGTGATACCGGTGCAAACTGCATTGGTACAGCGATTCGTCAAGGTGCACTCGATGTGACACAAATCGAAATTATGCCGAACGCTCCGATCAAACGCGCTCCGAATAATCCTTGGCCCGAATGGCCGCGCATCTTCAAAGAAACGCCGGCTCATCAAGAAGGCTGCAAACGGCAATGGAACATCAACACATTGGAAGCGATTGGCGAAAATGGAAAAGTCAAAGCGCTCCGTTGCACCGAAATCGAATGGAAACGCGGCGAAGACGGTCGTATGTTCAATGTTCCGAAACCCGATGGCGCATTTGTGCTCCCAGCAGATCTCGTGCTTTTGGCAATGGGATTTGTCGGTCACGCAATTCCGGATATCGTCAAAGCATTCAACTTGAGATGCGATGAACGCGGTCGTATTTTCCGCGATGCAGACGGTATGACTTCGGCAAAGGGCGTGTACATTGCCGGTGACTGTGCAACAGGACAATCTCTGGTTGTGCGTGCGATTACCGATGGTAAACGCGTCGCTTCTGGAATTGTGAAATCGCTTCTCTAAATTATCTGCGGAGGATACATGGCAACTAAAGACGATCAAAAGATAAAGGAACTGGAATTACTTTATCGAGTAGGCCAGATCCTTGACGAAAACATGGACATGCGAAATGTCCTGCGCCCGGTGATGAATACGCTCGGCGAGTATATGGGATTTAAACATGCGACGGTGACTCTTTACAACCGTCAAACAGGTGAAATTTCCATTGAACTTGCCACCGGACTTTCTCCGCTTCAAACGAAGAAAGGTCGCTACAAAGTGGGCGAAGGCATTACGGGAAAAGTCGTGGAAACCGGCAAGCCGATAGTTGTCCCCGACGTAACGAAAGACCCGAACTTTCTCGACCGCACCGGCCGCGGAAAAGTCTCGGGAAAGTCGTTCATCTGCGTTCCGATTTCGATTGAAAAAGAAGTCGTCGGCGCATTAAGCGTGGACGAATTCAATTCTTCGGCAGATCAATTAGACGACGATTTACGGCTTCTCGAAATCATCGCCATGATGGTTGCGTCTGCGGTAAAACTTCGTCGCCAAGCTGAAGAAGAAACCGAAATTCTTCAAGCGGAAAATGAACGGCTGCGTTCGGAATTGAAAGATCGTTTTCGTCCTTCCAATATCGTGGGCAATTCCCGCGAAATGCAAGTGGTTTACGATCAAATCGCTCGCGTTGCTCGTAGCCCTTCTACGGTTCTCATCCTCGGAGAAACGGGAACTGGTAAAGAGCTCGTCGCCCAAGCGATTCATTACAATTCGGATCGCGCCAATGGTCCGTTTGTTCGCGTACATTGCGCGGCTCTCCCCGAAAACATTATCGAAAGTGAACTTTTCGGACACGAAAAGGGCGCATTCACCGGGGCAATTTCTGAACACAAAGGCCGCTTTGAAATGGCTGACGGCGGAACGATTTTCCTCGATGAAATCGGCGAAATCTCGGCGACTCTTCAAGTAAAATTGCTCCGCGTTTTGCAAGAACACGAATTTGAACGCGTCGGCGGAAACAAGACGATTCATGTGAATATCCGCGTCATCGCTGCGACAAATAAAGATTTGCTGCAAATGGTGCGCGACGGAAAATTCCGCGAAGATCTCTATTACCGCTTACATATTTTCCCGATTTATGTACCGCCTCTGCGCAAACGCAAAAGCGACATCGTACTTCTCGCTGATCATTTCCTCGAACGTTACAACAAACTTTTGGGAAAAGATATTCGTCGGCTTTCGACGGGGACGATTGATATGCTCATGAGTTATCATTGGGCAGGAAACGTCCGCGAACTTGAAAACTGCATCGAGCGCGCGGTTCTTGTCGCCGAAGGAAACGTGATATATCCTCACCATTTGCCGCCGACTTTGCAAACTGCAGAATCGACAGGCGCGCCGGTCCGCGGTGATTTGAAAAGTATGGTCGATACTTACGAACGCGACATTATCTGCGACGCTCTCAAAAGCGCCAAAGGAAAAGTTGCGCCCGCAGCACGTGCCCTCGCCACAACGCAGCGCATTTTGGGTTATAAAATCAAAATGCTCGGCATCAATCCGAAGCGTTTCGCCTAACAGCGTCTTGAAAAATTCAAAATGCAAAAGGAAAAGCGGCTCAGCCGCTTTTTCTATATTTAGTACAGAAGGTTTATCATGCTCGATTTAGAAAAAGCAAAAGCGCAAGGCACTTACCGCGAATTTAAAGACACCGCGTCTTTTGAAAAAAGTATTCGCTTTGGTTCAAAAAATCTTTTGAATTTAGCGAGTAACGATTACTTAGGAATCGCAACAAGTCGCACGTTACGCGATGAATTTTTAGAAACCATAAAAATCAAAGATGTCTTTTTTGGCTCGGGCGCAAGCCGTTTAGTTTATAATTCATCGGATGCTTTTTACGAACTCGAAAATTGGTTCGAAAAACGCTTAAACAAAAAAGCGCTTATTTTCAATTCGGGCTACAGCGCAAACTTGGGCGTGATTTCTGCAATGGCAGATCCGAAAACTCTTTTTGTCGCAGACAAATTGATTCACGCAAGCATGATCGATGCGCTCCAACTTTCCAAAGCAAATTTCAAACGCTTCGCGCATAACGATATGGAAGCGCTTTCTCGCATTTTAGAAAAAGAACATAGCGCTTACGAAACGATCATCGTTTTAACCGAATCCGTCTTTAGTATGGACGGTGACATCGCCGATTTAAAGACGATGGTTTCGCTCAAAAAGCAATACGAAAACGTCAAACTTTACGTCGATGAAGCGCATTCATTTTTTGCATTAAACGAACTTGGAATTGTGCATTCTCAAAATCTCGATAACGAAATCGATTTTATTTTAATCACACTTTCCAAAGCGTTGGGCGGCTCGGGCGCAGTCTTTTTGTGCAATCAAGAAATGCGAGAAATTTTAATTAACTCTGCGCGCAGTTTGATTTTTTCCACCGCAATTCCAAGCGTTGATGTGGCGTGGACAAGTTTTATTTTATCCAAAGATTTTAGCGACCGCAGAAAAAATTTGCAAGAATGCGTTGACTTTTTAGGACTTAGCAAAACGCAAATTTGTCCGTTTATCGTGGGCGAAAACGAAGACACTTTGGCACTTGCAAAAGATTTAACCGACGCCGGATTTTTTGTGCCCGCCATTAGACCGCCAACGGTTCCTGTTCACACATCGCGCCTTCGCATTAGTTTACGCGGCGACATTACCGCCGAAGAACTCAAACCGCTTAAGGAAATTTTAGATGCGTATTCAAAAGCTCATTTGCAATCATGAAAACGCTCCGCTCGTCCTCGTGTTTTTGGGCTACGCGTTTACGCCGGATTGCTTGAAAAATTTTGACTTTCAAAATTGCGATGTCGCAGTCGTTTACGATTATCAAAATTTTGAATTTGAAAATCCAGAACTTTTCGAAGAAATCAAAAATTCAAATCGCGAAAAAATTTTAATCGCTTGGTCGATGGGCGTGTGGGTTGCGAATCAATTCGCTTCGGAAATTAAATTTCAAAAAGCCGTCGCCATCAACGGAACGCCTTTTGGCATTCACGATTCCTTTGGAATTTCCAAAGAAACTTTCAAAAATTCCATCGACAATTTCGATTTTGAAATGTTTAAAAAGTGGTGCTTCTTAGGCGATGCCGCCAAAGCGAATTTTAAATTTTCAGAAAATCCTAAAGCAGAACTTCAAAATTTTTACGACCACATTTTAGAAAATGTCGAAAATAAAATCGCTTGGGATAAAGCGATTGTTTCGAAAAAAGATGTCGTGTTTCCGCCGAAAGCTTCCGCGTGTTTTGCGTGTCCTGTGCAAACGATTTTAGCGCCACACTTTCCGTTTTTCAAATTGAAATCTCTGGAGGAAATTCTTGCGATTTGAGCGTGCAAAAAATTACGATGAATTTGCGACAGCGCAAAAGAAAGCCGCTGCCGATTTATCGGAATTGCTCACGAAGCAAATTCACGCCGCCGATAAAATTTACGAAATCGGTTGCGGTTCAGGAATTTTCACGCAGCATATTTTAAAAGAAATTTCGTTCAAAGAACTCACCTTAAACGATTTGTATAAAAGTCTGCCGATGGAAAAATATCCATCGCAAATCGGAGACATTTGCACTTTAGAAATTCCGAAAAATTTAAATCTCATCGTTTCTAGTTCGGTGCTTCAATGGATTGATGATTTAAATTCGCTTTTTCAAAAAATTGATGATTCGCTTTTTGAGAAAGGAATGTTTGCATTTGCGATGTTTACAAACGGAACGCTCTTTGAATTGGAACGTTTTACGCATCAAGGACTCGCTTATAAAACTCCCGACGAAATTTGTTCGCTTTTAAAAAATCATTTTGAAATTTTAGATTCCAAAGAAAATTTTTGCACGCTGCAATTCGAAAATTTATTTGCGCTTCTCGACAGTTTAAAACAAACCGGCGTGAATAATTTAGATGGAAATTTTCACCTCACGAAAAGCAATTTCAAAGAACTCGAAAAATCTTTTGATGGAAAATTTAATTTAACCTATCGATATTTAGTCGTCGTTTGTAAAAAATTCAACTGACGAAAATTCGGTGCAGTTGTCCCAAGACAACACATTATTCGCAAATCCCTTTTCGCATTCACCCAAAACATCTATCTTAAGAGCACAAGGAGTGTTTGCTCAAGTGAAAAATTCATGCTGCGGTGTGAATTTTTTTTATATTGATGCAAAAATTATCAAAAGGACTTTTTATGCAATTCCTCCCTGTCAAAGAACAATTGGACATTCTGCTTCGCGGTGTAGCCGAAATTATTCCGGCGGATGAACTCGAACAAAAGCTCCAAAAGTCTTATGATACGGGGATTCCTCTCCGCGTAAAACTCGGCGTAGATCCGACCGCTCCCGATGTGCATCTCGGTCATACGGTGGTCATGCGCAAACTTCGCCAATTCCAAGATCTCGGTCATACGGTGGTTCTCATCGTCGGCGATTACACGGCGCAAATCGGCGACCCTTCGGGTCGTAACAAAGCGCGTCCGCGTCTTTCTCACGAACAAGTTCTCGAAAACGCAAAGGAATATCAGCAGCAATTTTTCCGCGTCGTCCGCGAAGACCGCGTCGAAATTCATTACAACGGCGAATGGTTTAGCAAATTGCCTTTCTCCAAAGTCACAGAACTCATGGGGCAGTTTACCGTAGCGCAAATGCTTGAACGCGAAGATTTCCACAATCGTTATGCGTCGAACAGTCCGATTAGCCTTCACGAATTTATGTATCCGATGATGCAGGGTTACGATTCTGTCGCCATTCGGAGCGATGTTGAACTCGGCGGCACCGATCAAAAGTTCAATGTTTGCCGCGGACGTGATTTGCAAATGTACGAAAACATGCCGCTTCAAATCGGAATGTTTATGCCGATTCTTCTCGGCACCGACGGCAAATCCAAAATGAGCAAGAGCCTCGGCAATTACGTGGGCGTAAATGAACCCGCCGATGTTATGTATCACAAAATTTATAACCTCGCCGATTCCATTGTCGAAAACTGGTTTGAATTGTTGACGGACGTTTCCATCGACGAAATCAAAAAGATGATGGCCGATATCGCAGCCGGTTCTCTTAGCCCGAACGCAGCGAAAGATCGCCTCGCCAAAGAAATTGTTTCGCAGTATTACGGCAAAGAAGCTGCCGATGCAGCTGCAGCCAAAGAAAAAGAAATTCACAGCGGAAATGCAATTCCGTCCGATGCGAAAGAATGCAAAGTTGAAGCAGGCGCTTACAAAGCCCTCGACCTTTTGGTCGCAATTAAAGCATTTGCATCCAAAGGCGAAGCGCGTCGCATGGTGCAAAATGGCGGCGTAAAAATCGCAGGCGAAAAACTTTCCGACCCGATGACCGAAATTCAAATTTCCGGCTCGGATTCTCTCTTGATTCAAGTTGGTAAGCGCAATTTCTTCAAGGTGAATTTCTAATGAGCGAATCCCTGATTCTCGGGCTCAACCCGACGTGGCAACGCCTTTTCTTCGTGGACGAATTTAAGCCCGGAGAAGTGAATCGCATTGCTCGAGTCGAAGAATTTACTTCGGGCAAGGGAATCAACTGCGCTCGCATTTTAAAAATGTTGGGCGGGGAATTTACATTAGCGCATTTCCTCGGCGGAGAACGCAGCGGTTCAATGTGCGATGAAGTGGCAGCAGCAGGGATTCGTCAACTGCCGATTTGGATTGCCGCGGCAACGCGTGTGTGCACGACGATTGTTTCAAAAGGCGATACGACGGAACTCATTGAACCGTCGCCTCAAATTTCCGAAGCCGAAAATAATGATTTCTTGCAAACTATCGGCGAAGTTTGGGACGATGTTTTAAATGTCATCGTCTGCGGCTCTTTTCCGAACGGTTTTAAAACCGAAACTTTAACCGCATTAAATTTGCAAGGAAAACGCTTGTTTATCGATGCGGTGAACGGCATTGACGCTTGGCTCGAAAGCGGCGTAGAACTTCTCAAAATCAATTTAGACGAGTATTGTAAACTCTTACAGCGATTCGGTATTCCGCAGATTACGTCTAGCCCGCAATTCTGGAAAATGACCGCTTCGACTCTTCTCGATCGCTTGCCGATTCACAATTTAGTCGTCACCGACGAAGAATTGCCAATTCATGCATTTTACCGTTTAGAAGGTAAAGTAATGGGCATTGAATTGCAGCCGCCTCAAGTCAAAGTCGTAAACGATATCGGCGCTGGCGATGCATTCTTAGCCGGTTGGCTCGCCGCGGATTCCCTCGGCCTTCCGATTAACGATTGCTTGGCAAAAGCGACTGCAGTCGCCTCGGCACGTTGCGAAGTAGATCGCCCGTGGAGCTTAGACATTGGACGCGTTTCGGCTCTCGAATCGGAATTGCTTCCGCTCATCAAAAAAATGACCGATTAAAATTTCGTGGAGGGTTTATGGCGTGCGCAAAGCAAGCGAAGAAATCAAAGAAAACGTTAATCGCGATTCCTTCGTGGATGGAATGGAAAGTTCTCTTTCCGCACATTCCGTATAAAGCGACCGTTCAAAACCCGCACCCGCTTTCTGCAAACGCAGACGCTTCTTGTGTCGGCATCGGACTTGTCGATTTTGCTTCGGGGCTTTCCAGGTTAATTTATACGCAAAAATATAACCGCATTATTCTCGCCGGTGTCGCCGGCGCTCTTCCCGAAAGCGGTCTTTCTTCTGGCGATATTGTCCGCGTAGACGAAGAATGTGCAGGCGATATCGGCTATTGGAATGAAGATGCATTTCGCCCGTATTTTAAGCGCCCGCATATCGATAAAGCGACGCCGTCAAAACTTGCGCCCGAATCAATTGCAAAACTTCCGGGAGTCCGCGGCATTTCGGTGAATACGATGACCGCGAGCAAGCAAGCCTTAGAATTTCGCGCTCGCTTTTTCAAAGCAAAAGTCGAAGCGATGGAAGGCGCCACCGCATTTGTCATCGCAAACGCTTTCGGCATTCAAATTTTCGAAGTCCGCACGATTAGCAATTTTACCGGCGATTTAGATGAATCCAAATGGAATTTGAAGCAATCGCTCAAAACTCTCCAGCAACAAATTTTAAATCCGATTCTCGAAGGCAAATAATGCAAAAACTTCGCTTGGGAATTTCCACTTGCCCGAATGATACTTTCATCTACGAAGCGCTCGTTTGCGGGCTTTTTCCGTCGCAATTCGAATGGGAAGTTACTTTCGCCGATGTGCAAACTCTCAACGAAAAAGTGCTTCGCGGAGAATTAGATGTCGCCAAAGTGAGCTGCGGCGTTTTACCGTTTATTCAAGAAAATTATCAGTTGCTTTCGTGTGGCGGCGCCATGGGATATGGTTGCGGACCTCTTCTTTTTTCGTCCGAAGAAAGCGCGACATTTGACGCTTCCCAAGAAACGCTTCTCCCGGGGAAAAATACAACCGCCGCTCTTCTCTTTCGCTTTTGGTTTCAAAAAACGCAGCCGCAAAAAACGCCGCGCATTTCGTATGCATTTTTCAACGAAGTTTACGATGCGCTCTGCACAAAAAAGCAGAAACAAGGTGTCGTCATCCACGAAAAACGTTTTACCTGGAAGCGCGATCATCTCGGGCTGTTAACCGATTTAGGCGAATTTTGGGAAAACGAAACCCATTCGCCCATTCCGCTCGGCTGCACCGTGGCGAAGCATTCTTTGGGAAAATCGACCATTCAAAGCGTCGAAGAAGAAATTCGTCGTAGTCTTGATTTGGCGTGGGCGCGCCCGCAACTCGTCTCGGACTTTATCCGCAAAAAAGCGCAAATTCCCGATGATTCCGTCATCGAACAGCACATTCGGATGTTCGTCACCGAATTCACGTGCAACATCGGCGAAGAAGGGAAAAAAGCAATTCGATTCACAATGGAATGCTCAATTGGAAATTAGAGCACTTCGCACAAATGCTTTACCGAATTTCTGATTTTTGATCCTATTTCTACGACAAATTGCTGATTTTTTGTAAAAAAAGAGATACAAAAGTCTCGGCAGCGGAAAAATTTTGAATTGTAAAAAATAATTTTACGAATTGCCGAAATTTCCTTCAAAAGTTTATTTATTTTCCTTTATAATTCTATAAAATGGAGTGTTGTATGGACTTGGTTCAGCAATTAGAACAAGATCTCGAGGCGTTAAAGCACGAGTATGATAAGTTCAAAAAAGGCAATAAATCCGCGGGTACGCGGGCTCGCAAGGTGCTCCAAGACATCAAGCGTACCTGTCAGGATCTCCGCGTCTCAATTCAAGGCGTGAAGAAAGAATCCGAGGGTGGTAAACCGGAAGAAGAAGGAGATGTATCTTAAAATTTTGGAAACAAACGCGGAAAAAATCGCCTAAATGACGCTTTTTCAAACATTTATCGTTAAAAGTGTTTGACTAAACCCATTTTTGAAGGTATATTCCACGTTGTGGTTTGGTATTCAGGGAGTGGTTCCCCTGTTTTCCGGTCCAATGGATGTGTAGAATTTATGTTTCATGATTGGAGAAATCTAGCAGTATGACCCTAAAGAAAGTATTCGTAGTTCTTGCAGGAGCTATGCTCTTTTCGGGATACGCTTCGGCAAAAGCTATCAATGTGCCGGGCGATTACGATAAGATCGCTGACGCTCTCGGCAATGCAGACGCAGGCGATACCATTTTCGTCAAGCGCGGAACTTACAACGAAAACATTACCCTCATCATGGGTGTTGTTCTCAAGGGCGAAGACCCTTTAACAACGATCATTGATGGCGGTCGCCGCGGACCTACCGTGATGGGTACTTCCGGAGCAGAAATGTCCCACTTTACCATCCGCAATGGTATCGAAGGCATTCTTTGCGAAAACGCAGCCCCGTACATTCACCACTGCTATGTGATGGATAACAAGGCTACCGGTATTGCCGCATTCATTTCGCTTCCCAATCTTCGCAATAACGTCGTGTACGGCAACCGCTGGTCCGGCATTCTCGCTTGGGGCGCTAAGTCTCTCGACGCATATGTCGAACAGAATGTCGTCCTCCGCAACGGTTATTCGGGACTTGCTTTGAAGGGTCCGACGAACCTCGTCGCACGCAATAACATCTTCATGGAAAACCACTACTACGGTGTTTATGCAGACCCCGCAGCCGGTCAGACGAAGATTGAATACAACAATATTTACAAGAACTACTATCCGTTCAACCGCTTCATTAAGGTGAACCGCACCAACGTTTCGTTGGATCCGAAGTTCATCAATCCGTCGCTCAGCAAGCCGAACTTCTACTGCAACTCCAAGTCTCCAATGCTCAAACGCGGTAAGGGCAAATTGGATATCGGTCTTCTCGCTCACGACGTCGCTCCCGAAAAGGAAGAAGAAGTGAACGAAACTCGTAATCCGGATACCGATGGCGATGGCCTTTGCGATCCGTGGGTTTCCGAAGAAGGCGTTTCTGAAAAGTATTCTGCTGTTTGCTCTGGCATTGACCAGTGCCCGGAAGACGCCGAAGATGTGGATGGCTTCCAAGACGATGATGGCTGCCCTGATCCGGATAACGATCGCGATGGTATCTGCGATCCGTGGGTCGAAGCTAGCGGTCTTCTCGACAAGTATGCCCACACCTGTAAGGGTGCAGATGCTTGCCCGGATAATCCAGAATCCTTGAATGGTTACAAAGATGACGATGGCTGCCCGGACGAAGTCCCGGTTCCGCCGAAGAAAGTCTTCATCTTGGAAGGTGTGAACTTTGAATCCGGTAAGGCTACTATCACGAAGGATTCCGATGTTTCTCTCCGCAAGGTTGTAGACATCATGGAAGCATTCCCGGAAATCACATTTGAAATTGTCGGCCATACCGATAACGTTGGTAATCCTGCCAAGAACAAGAAGCTTTCTGCAGAACGCGCTGAAGCGGTGAAGGCATTCTTGGTCGAAAACGGAATTGCAGAAAATCGTATGGTGACAAGCGGTGCTGGTGACACCAAGCCGAAGGCTTCGAACAAGACTCCGGAAGGTCGTGCACAGAACCGTCGTATTGAATTTACTCGTACGGATATCAAGTAAGGAGAAGGGTAAACGATGACACGCTTTAGCTTCATCAAAACAACAGCCGTCGGGCTTATCTGCACGAGTGCAGCATTTGCTTCTCCCTCGTACTCCCCGCACAAGTACCAGCAAAATGACTGGTTCGGCGAATTTGGCAGCAACAACACGTCGATGTACGTGAACCCAGCTGGAATTGCAGAAACGGATCAGATCGAACTTTCTATTGGCTACTTCAGCACCATCAGTGGTGAAGCTTCCCAAGAATACGGCTCTGTAACGATTCCGTTTGGTTACGATCACACGTTAGGCGTCTCTTTCTTCGAAAACGGTGCTGATGTGGATGGCGGTTCTTCCTATGTGGAAAACGCCTACATGATCGGTTATGCTTACCGCATTATGCACTGCTTGGCTTTGGGCGTCGATCTCTCGATTCTCCAAATCAACCAGTTTGATGCAAATAAGCAGCTGACTCTCGGTGCTGATGTGGGCATTAGCTGGAACCCGATTTCGAACTCTCGTTTCGGTAGTTTGACAATCGGCGTTGCTTTCCAGAATGCGATTGCTCCGGCAATTAGCACGGAAGAAGACAACTCATCTTATCACTTTGTATTCATGGGTGCTGACGAATCTTATAAGGTTCCGAGCAACTTGAACTTCTCGTTCTTCTATCGCGGCTTCAACCGTATGTTAGAAGCGAAGGCCGAAATCTCGGTCATTGACGTTCTCCATGAAAGCGATGAAGGTGGCGACGGCGCAAATGTCGAAACTAGCTTCACGGTGACTTACTACTTGAGCTCTCACTTGGGCGTTCGCCTTCGCTTCACGAAGGAAGGTTACCCGGTGCTCGGTGCTACTGTGAACGTGAAAGATGTCACCATCTTCCGTTACTTGGCTTTGGATCTTGAAATGTCTCACGATGACATCGTCGAAAAGAAGAACCGCGGCTTTATTTGGGCTGTGAAACTCACTTCTCGTTTCGGCAATACTCGTGAAGAAAACATCGGCGAAGATCGTTATCGTCGTTTGAAAATCGAACCGGAAAACGATTATCGTGCAGCAATGCGTCTTTATTTGAACCGTCAATTCTTGGAAGCAGCTTATGCTTTCGGTAAGGTTCAAACAAAGTATCCGGCATTCCACTTGGTGGACCAGGCAGCATTCTACAAAGGCAAGTCTTTTGAAAATATGCGCATGCACAAGGCTGCAAAGGCTGTGTATGAAGACGCTATCAAGCGTTATCCGCAGAGTGACCAACGCGCAAAGTACCACTTCCAGTTGATGAACATCGACTATAAGGAAGGCAAGTACAACGATGCAATGGTGAAGTATCAATACATTGTTCAACATTACAGTGAAAGCGATGTGAAGGCTGACGCCGACTATATCGCTGGTCAGATTAAGTTTGAACAAGGTCTTTATCAAGAATCCATCGACCTTCTCTCGGCAATTCTTCCGGGTAATGCGAACTACTTCTACGCTCGCTTCACCATGGGTATTGCAAATAGCCGTATGGGCAAATGGGACGAAGCGGAAAACTGCTTCCGTGACATCATCGATCAGCCGGCATCAAACCAATCCGAAATGGATTTGCAAGACGCTGCAAAGGTGAAACTCGGCCACATTTACTTCTCGGGTGAAAATCCGAACATTGCAGAAGCTGCAGCTCTCTATGGTCAAGTGAAGCCGGGTTCTCCGGTCTATGACGAAGCGATGCTCGCTCTTGGTTGGTCCTTCCTCAAGGTGAACAAACCGGATGAAGCCATCAAGTATGCACAATGGATTATCAAGAATATGCCGGATTCCTTCTTGCTCTCGGAAGCATACC
This sequence comes from Hallerella porci, assembly GCF_003148885.1. Lineage (NCBI taxonomy): Bacteria > Pseudomonadati > Fibrobacterota > Fibrobacteria > Fibrobacterales > Fibrobacteraceae > Hallerella > Hallerella porci. The sequence continues at coordinate 35,286 of NZ_QGHD01000013.1, forward strand.
TCGTTGAAGGTTACTGCTACTACATGAAGAAGGACTTTGACAATGCTGAAAAGTCTTTGAGCAATGCTGAAAAGCTCACAGAACAGCCGGTTGTTTCGATGGCAGCTCGCGACAGCGCTCGCAAGGCTTACGAAGACAACGAAGCTCACTTCGACAGCGTTCAGGATAAGGCTCTTGACCTTTCTCGTCAGCTCCCGACTCCGCGTGTTCAGATGAAGCGTGATCAGCTCCGTCCGGACTTCGACAAGGCGAACGAAGCGATTGACGATTATGCAAAGTTCATGCAGCGTTCTCAACAGAGCGACCGTTTTGAATCGAACCGCAAGCGTGTTCTCGAAGACGCAGGCTTCACCTTGGCTACTGTGAAGACCAAGAAGGCTGAAAGCGGTGGCGGAGCTGGCGGTGCTAACGCTCAAGAACTCCAGCAGTTGGAAGATTTGGAAGATTTGGAATAAATTAACCTCAAGGATAGACCTAGTCTAGCTGGGTCTGTCCTTGTTTTTTAAAAGCCGATAGGTGGAAAGTCAATGAAAAAACTGTTTCTCGTCGCTTTAGCTCTATGCACATTTGCCGGCGTTTCCTATGCGGATCCCTGCAAAGACAAAACGAACGAAGCGAAAAGTATGCTTGCCAAGTGCAAGTCGATGAAGAAAGGCTCGCACGAATATAAACAGTGCGCAAGCTCTTACAATTTGCTGAAAACTCAAGCTCAGCAAGCCTGCCGCTCGGGCGGTATGGATGAAAACGAAATGCAGGCTGCAATTAAGCAGTGGCGTACTCAGGTGGACCGTTGCAAAGGTCAGCAGAGTTCTCGTTGCGCAAGTGCTCTTCAGCAGCTTGGTAACTACCAATATCGTTTGGAAGAAAAGTATCAAGTCGATAAAATCGCTCAGTACGAAGAAGATGTGGCTTGGTGCGAAGACCGCGATAACGAACCGGCAAAGTGCAAAAACTTAGGCTCGGGTCCGAAGGTTGACCACTCGAAGTCTCTTGCATACTTCCTCGAATACATTGATAAGTATCCGAAAGAGACTAGAACGCCGAACGTGATGTATCAGGCTTCGTTCGTTCTCGAAGCAAGCGGTGAAGATGATAAGGCTTACAAGCTCCGTATGCGTCTTGTCAAGGAATTCCCGGATAACGGTCTTGTTCCGAAGACTTGGCTCCGTATTGCGGAATATCACTTCATGAACCGCAAATTCCGCGATGCTATTGATGCATACAAACGCGTGACTGGCTTTGAAAACCTTACCGGTAAGGAAGCAGCTCTTGCGATGTATCACTTGGCAGAATCGTATTACAACATTGCTGAATACGAAATCGCAGCTAAGACTTATTTCGTTTACATCGTCGGTTCTGACGCTGGTAAGTATCCGAGCGACCTTCGTTTGGAAGCTATGGACTTTATGGCAGCATCGTTCTCGGATATCGATGACGGTGTTCGCGTTGCAGCAAAGTTCCTCAAAGACAAGGATGTTAAGTTCAAAGATTCTCTTTATTACCGTATCGGTATGAAGAATAAGGATCACGACCGTAACGAAGAAGCGGTGCAGTCCTTCCGTTATTTGCTCGATATCAACCCGGATTATGTGGATGCTCCTCTTGCTGATGTGGCAATGGTTGAAATTCTCATCATTCAGCAAAAGTTTGATGAAGCTCAAGAACAACGTAAGTTGGTCGTGAAGCGTTACAGCAAGAATTCTTCTTGGTATAAGAAGAATAAGCAGTATCCGAAGTCGGTTGAAAATGCAGAACGTGCAATTCGCGCTGCGATGCTTGATATTCCGCAGTACGATCATGCTCAAGCCGCTAAGTTGATGAAAGAAGGCGATACCGAAGCTGCAAAGAAGCGTTATGCTGTTGCGATTAAGGGTTACAACGACTTCTTGAATCAATATAAGAATGAACCGACTTGGGACGAATACAAGGTTTATGCAAACTTGGCTCTCGTCTATCAAGAAATGAATCAGTATGCTAAGTCTGCTGATATGTTCAACAAAATCGTAGATGCTGACACGAACCGTTATGGTCGTCGTCCGCTTGGCTCGGCTGCTCCTTACAAGAAGGAAGACGCTGGCTATAACGCTGTGATTATGATGGACAAGGCTCGTGCAGATGCCCAAAAGAACAAGGCAGAAGACGATCCGGTCAAGGCTTACAATCTCCCCGAAACGAAGGCTTACTTTGCTCAAGTGGACAAGTATATGTCCAAGTTCTCGAAACAGAACGAAGCCGTGGAATTGGCTTATAACGCAGCTATTGTTCGCTATCAAGCAAAACAATACAAGCTCGCTGTGACCGACTTCCGCAACTTGAAGCAGAATTATCCGAAGAATCAATACATTCTTCTCATCAGCCGTATGCTTGCTCAATCTCTTCTTGAATCCGATCAGTTGGATGAATCGCAGAAAGAATTTGAATGGTTGCTCAAGCAATATACCGAAGTGAAGGAAACTCGCAACGATTCGATGGCGAAGATTATTCGCACTTCGATTGCTGCTGTGCTCTTCCAAAAAGCAGATCGCGCTGTGAAAAATGGTCAATTTGAACAAGGTGCTCTCGCTTACTTGGATCTTGTCAAGCATTATCCGAAAGAAGCTTTTGCGGATAAGGCTGTGTTCGAAGCAGGTACTGCTTACGAAAAAGCAAACAAGTTTGAATTGGCGGCGCAGACCTTTATGATGCTCCCGATGAACTACGGCACTTCGCCGCTTACCATCAAGGGTATTCTCCGTGCTGCAATGGATTACAAGAAAGCAGGCAAGCCTGAACAAGCGGCTCAGACCTTCCTCTTCATTACGAACAACTTCGAAAAGGACTCGATGGCGTTTGCTGCAATCGGCTTTGCTGCGGCAACTTATGACTCGATTCCGAACAAGAAGATGGCTGCTCAGACTTACGAAATTGCCTACAAGAAGTATCATGATCACGAAAAGACTCCGGGCATGCTTTATAGCGCTTGCTTGACTTACGATGAAGCAAAACTTCCGGAAGAAGCAATTCGCTGCTCGAAGGATCTCGTTCGCGATTATCCGAAGAGCTCTTACGCTCTTGATGCTGCCTTTAGCATTCCTATCGCTTACCAGAACGCCAAGCGTTGGAACGAAGCGGTGGACGCTTACATCTTCTTCACGAAGACTTATACGACAGACAAAGAAAAGTTGATTGCTGCTTATATCGGAACAGCTCGCGCTTATCGCGAACTTAAGGATGATAAGAACGCTGCGGTTTACTACAAGAAGACAATTGACGCTTATGACAAGTACGGTCTGCAAATCAAGAATGCGGATCCGGGCGTCCCAGCAGAAGCTGCGTTCTACCTCGGCGAAATGGAATTTGCAAAGATGGCAGATGTCCAAGTTGCGGGTAAGCAAAAGCAGAAAGACGCTGCAGTCAAGCAGTTGACCGAAATTTTGAAGAGCGCTGTGGGTCACTACTCGAAGTCGGCAACCTACGCTTCGGAACAATGGACCTTCCGTGCAACGAACAAGATTGGCTTCCTCTTCGTCACGATGGCTGCTAAGATTCGTGAACAGGAACTGAACGGCAAGACCGATGAAGAAAAGTTCGCAGAACGTATCGGTATTGTGCAACAGCTCCCGGGCTATTACGATCAGGCTCAGCCGATCTTCCAGAAGAATATCGACTTGGCTCGCGATCAGGGCTTCTACAATGCGGATGTGATTGCTGCAGAAGAAGGCTACATTGAAATGTACTACCAAGGCTGCGCCGTATTCGTCGAAGTCGGTGATGCATTTGCAAAGTCTCCGCTGCCGGATAGCGTTGAAATTGTAACGCAGTATGTGGAATACGAAGGCATGACCAAGGAAGACGCAGAAGTGGCTGCAGGTGAAGATTTGCAGGCATACCGCGAAGAATTGGAAAGCCGTTCAACCGCTGCTCGTGAAGCTGCTGTGCCGCGTTGCGCAACTGGTATCCGTGCTTCGGAACACTACGGTATCGATAACCAATGGACGCAGAAGCTCTATGAACTTCTCCGCGAATTGGACGACCAAAACGAAGCTCTCCAGATTAAGATTACCAAGTTCGACGCTTCTAAGCTCTTCCAAGACCCGACTTACTTCAAGACGAAGGCTCGTTTGGATCAGGTGAAGGCTTCCAATGTGATGACGAAGGAAGAACAGTTGGCGACTTATCAGGAAATTTTGAAGGATGCAGAAGCTGAAAATGAAAAGCTCCGTGCAGAACTCAAAGAACTCCAAGCTCGTTTAGCGCCGCCTCCGTCAGCCGCTCCGACTGCTCCGGCAGCAGGTGCAGCTCAATAAAAGTCACTTTTGAGACTAAAAAATCCCGCCAAAAGCGGGATTTTTTGGTTTTTTTCGTAAAAAAATGGTAGTAATTTAAAATTTACAGCATAAAAGTATCCCAAAACGCAAAAAAAAAAATAAATATGCGATTACAGGAAACAAAACACAACTCACTCATATACAAGGAGTATTCTAATGTCTAAAATGCTTCAATCTTTCAACCCGTCCTCTGATGGTTGGCAGTTCATGTGGATCATTCTCGTGGTCGGTCTGATTGGTCTCGGCTTCTCGGTTGAACGTATCCTCTACATCATCGTGAAGAGCGCAAAAGGCCGTGCTAAATTCTTGAATCAATTTGGCCAGCTCATCAGCGCTAAGCAGTATGATCAGGCTTTGAGCTTGGCTCAAAAGTCCAAACTCCCGATCGCACGCGTTGTTGCTGCAATCGTGAGCAACCATGACGCTGGTCGTGAAGCAATGCAGAACGCTTCGGATGCAGTCTTCCTTACCGAAGCTCCGCGTCTTACTCGTTACGTTTCGATCATTTCCGTGATGGCTTCTATCTCCACCCTTCTCGGACTGATGGGTACGATTTATGGTCTGATCTTCACATTCGATGCTGTGGCTAACAAACCGGCTGCAGAACGTCCGAAGGCTCTTGCTGATGGTATTGCTATCGCTATGGGTACTACCCTCCTCGGCCTTATCTGCGCAGTTCCTCTGCTCGTTATCGTCGGTATCCTGAACATGAACAGCGAACGTTTGATTCAGGAAATGGAAGAAAAAGGTCTCAAGATCATCAACGCCCTGTCGTAATTGTTGCTAACTGAGAACAATTATTTAGATAGGAGTTAAAATGGCAAAAGAAATCAAGAAACCTGCAAAGCCTGAAGAACCGGATTTGCTCCCGGCGATGGGCTTGTTTACAATTCTGATTCCGATGCTGCTCTCCATGACGTCATTCCAGAAGTTGGCTGTCGTCGAAGTCAATCTGCCTGAACGCAGTATGATGCAGATGGATGACCAAACGCCTCCACCTCCGGATGAGCAAGCATTGAATCTGTCCTTGGCCATTACTGATGAGTATCTCGTTATCGGTGCTCGCGGCGGTTTCCAACCCAACGTTTACTTCAAGGAATTTTGGGTATTCCGTTGCAAATCCGATGCGCAGCTCATTTCGTATGCTGCTGACGATGTCAAGTCTTTGATTAAGTCAGGTTCTGCTCCGAAATGCAAAGACGGAACAGAAATGGACAAAGAAAAGTACACCTATTTGATTGAAAAAATCGAATTGGCGATGCTTGAAAAGACTTCGGAAGAAGACGCTGGCCGCTTAATTTGGGGCGTCTATACTTCCCAGGAAGAAGCTCAGCCGGATAGCGTTCTCGTGGATGGCAATAACAACTTCCTTGCTCTCGTGGGTGAAGGTGACGGTGGCGTTTCCGCTCCGGCAGCCCTCAAGAAACCGGGTGCAGGTGTTGGCGTTGCAACTCTCGCGCAGAACTCGGCTCGTAAGCTCAAACCTGAAGATGCTGCAAAGTTGATTGTTCATCCGCTTTCTGCGTATGATGAAATCGCGAAGCAGTTGATTGCGATTCATACCGCCTTTATCGACTTGGAAGATGTGGACAACATCATTATCGTGGCAAACGATGATGTTCAATTCGATAAGATCATTGCTTTGATGGACCGTGCGAAATCCGCCGGATTTGTCAAGGTTAACCTTGCTAAACTGGGAGGCTGATATGGCACGTAAAATGCGCAAATATAGCGAAGACGTCCCGTTCTCCCTGACCTCGATGATGGACATGATGACCATCATTCTGGTGTTCCTTATCAAGAACATGGACGCAGAAGGTCAGTTGATTACCCAGGCCGAAAACTTGATCTTGCCGATTTCCACTTCGAAAGTGCAGCCGAAAGAAGTTTCGCTGTCTGTGGTGGTTGACGCAGGTTATGTGGTGGTCGATAATCAAAAGATCATCCCGACGCCGGACGTGATGGCTCAAGAAGACCTCTTGATTGCCAAAGTGGACTCGGTGCTTAAGGAACGTCGTGCAACGGAACGTGATCACGCTTTGAGAGCTGGGCTTCCGGCTGATGAAGCGGGTAACATCATTATCCAGATCGACAAGAATATCCCTTACGACGTCATGTACAAGGTGATGGCAACGTGCGGCTTCTCGGGCTACACAAACATCTCCTTCGCAGTGATGATGAAGAACGGCGGGGAGGAATAATATGGCAGAAAAGACTGTAAAACAGAAGAAGGCAGTGGATCCTTTCGTAGCTTCCTTGATGCCGGAATCCGACAAACGCTTTGCGGGTGTTGCTGTCATTTCCATCATCGTCGCTATCTCGTTCTCTCTCTGGGCTTCTATGTATGAAGCTGTCGTGGACGACGTCATCTTCGAAGAAACTGGAACCGAAGAATTGACGACGACCATGAAGATCGAAGACAAGAAGGAAGAGAAGAAGGAAGAAAAGAAGAAAGAAGAACCGAAGAAGCCTCGTAAGAAGGCTGGTGGTGGCGGAAAACCGCGCGGAAAGGGTCAGCCGAATGCTCCTCAGACCCGTGGCGTTTTGAAGCTTCTCACCGCTCAGACGACGAAGTCTAACTATGCAGCTTATGATTTGATGAAGGACCAAAAGTTCTCCAAAGACATCAATAAGGTGCTGAAGGATGTCGCAGGTCTTCAGACAACGGGAAAAACCGTTCTCGGTGGACGTCGCGGCAAGGCTGATGGCGGCTTCAACGAAGGTTACGCAGAAGGTGGTTCCGGTGGTATCGGTGACGGCCTCGGCGGACTTCTCGGCGGTGGCGGCGGTGGCATTGCTACCAAGGCTCGTGGAACGATTAAGACTCCGTCTGCCCGTGACATTGACATGGGTGCAGGTGGCGGTTCTCGTTCGGCTGCGGACATCATGAAAGTTGTTCGTCAGCGTACTCCGGGTCTTCGTCACATCTATAACAAGTTCCTGAAGAAGCAACCGGGTTTTGCTGGAAAGGTGACTCTCCGCTTCACGATTGCTCCAGGTGGCGATATTATCAGCATCTCCATCGCATCTTCGACAACCGGCTTCGGTGAATTCGATAATGCAGTGAAGAACACGGTAAAGCGCTGGACCTTCAGCAAGGTCAAATCGGGAAATACAACGGTGACGATTCCGTTCACATTCTCCGAATAATTTGATTCGACTGTGAAAAAAGGCTAGAAACTTCGGTTTCTGGCCTTTTTTGTTATTTTTTCTTGCGAATTCTATAAATACAAATTAGTTTTAAGGGAAAATAGGAGATGACGATGAAATTGAAAACAGCTGCTGCGCTCGGTTTGACTGTGGGAATCTTCGGTGTTGGTTCGGCTTTTGCAACCTTCGCTCGTATTGAATCCATGGGCAAGAACACGACGTATATCATGGATGATGTCAGTATCTTTGACAATCCGGCGAACATCAATTTGTATCCGAATTATTTGATCGGTGGCTTTGGCCCGTATCAAGAAGATGTAGAACGGGGAACAAACAAAGACCCGCAGCATCCGACATTTGGAGGCATTTTCTCTATCAGTTTGGGAAGCGAAGAATCTCCCGATCCGCGGATTTCCATCGGCGGCCTTTTTGGACGCGAAGACGCTGAACTTTTCCAATTCCTTCCGGATTATTACATCGATGAAAAGGGTCAAAAGCATTCTGTCCCGCGGACGGTGACGAACTTTGACGGCTTCCTCGGCGGAACTCTTTCGAACGGCAATGCGATGGGCTTGCATGTTTACATTGCGCATCAAGACGGCGGCGATGAAACGGAAAGCGGCGTTTATCAAGTAGATGAGAATGCTTATGCTTCGGTCATTCGCGCGGACGCTGGTGTCAATTTCCAGTTGACGAATACGATTGACTTTGAACTTTCGGGCGGTCTTGCTCGTGTGCAATATGGTCCAGAGCATAAGAATTTCTTTGACGACGGCGATTTCTCGTACTTGGTGAGTTCGCGCGCATTCTTTGCGTTAGACGCTCTCGATGGCGAATTGGTCCCCGCGATGAAAGCGCATTTTATCAAGGCTCCTGGGATGAAGGATACGCATGCTCAAGTCGGCTTGGGCGTAAACATTAGCCTTGACCGCGGATTTTTCTGGCTCGGCGGTGACTTCGTTTGGAATAAGAAGAAAGCTCGCGATTGGGTTTTTGATTATAAGACCGGCGAAGCGACTTATGATGCGCAAGATGAAGCGGGCGATTGGGATACTCGCAAAGATATCGGCGGTGTCGTAAGCTTCGGTATTGAACGGAACATTTGGTTTGATTGGTTTGTCATCCGTGTCGGAGGTCAAAAGGCTGTACTTTACACGGAATGCGATAAGAATGAAAGCAATGCGGGCAAATCGGGAATCTGCTCGGACGATGGAACATTCTTCTCGACAAATCCGGTGGGCAATGGTAAAATTGATGACCATGTCGGCTGGGGCTTTGGCATTAACATCGAAGAAAAATTGAAAATCGATGTGACGATTGCCGAAGATCTTTTGTTCCGCAATCCGTTCCAAGGAGAAGGTCGCTGGTTCTCGAGAATTGACGCGACATATTCCTTCTAATTTTTTCACTCTTTGAGTTTGCAGAAAATCGTCATGCGTAGGCTTGGCGATTTTTTGTATTTTTGAATTATGCGAAAAATTTTATTTCTTTCATTTGCTTTTCTCATTCTTTTGGGCTGCGCGGAACCGCCGGAAAATATCGAAGAAAAATTGTCTGCGTATTTGCAAGATGATTTGAAATTTATGGTGGCGCAAACTTTAAAAGCGAGCCACGATAAAAGCGCGTTGTTGGATTCTCCGTATTATAAGATTCGCGATTTGCGATTCTTTGACGATGCGCATTCCAAAATGTATTCGGCTTACGCCAAAGTGGATTTTTTCATCTACCGCGACATTAAAATGTACGAGGAGAGAAAGTATCGTTATGACAATCATTATCTGCAATGGGATCGCTATTTGAAAGAATGGCATTTTGGAACGGATAACGATGAAAAGTGAATTATAAATTTCGCTTTTATTCTATATTTTTCTGCAAAAAATTTTTAGAAGGAATTTTACTTTGTTCGGACTATTTTCTTGTGATATAGGTGTTGATCTTGGCACAGCGAATACCTTGGTTCATGTAGCAGGACAAGGTATTGTCATCAATGAGCCGACAGTTGTCGCTATGGATCGTAAAAATGACCGTGTTACCGCTATCGGTAGCGAAGCGAAAAAAATGCTCGGTCGTACTCCGGGAGCAAACGTCGCAATTCGCCCGATGAAAGACGGCGTGATTGCAGATTTCCAGTTGGTGGAAATTCTCCTTTCGACATTCATTAAGCGGGTGCAGAAGTATCCGCTGTTCTTAGTGAAACCGCGTGTAGTTATCGGTGTTCCTTCGGGCATTACCGAAGTGGAAAAGCGCGCGGTGACCGATGCGGCTCGGATGGCGGGCGCAAAAGAAGTGCATTTGGTGCACGAACCGATGGCGGCTGCTATCGGCATGGGAATCCCTGTTGAAGGTCCTGCGGGCAATATGATTGTCGATATTGGCGGTGGTACGTCGGATATCGCAGTGATTGCTTTGAACGGAATTGTTTGCAATGCGTCGGTTCGCGTCGGCGGTGATGAAATGGACGAAGCGATTGTGAACTATCTGCGGAAGACTTACAACTTGGTCGTCGGCGAAAGCACTGCAGAACAAATTAAGTGGCAAATCGGTTCGGCGTTCCCGCTCGAAGAAGAATTGACGATGGACGTGAAAGGCGGCGATGTGATGGCAGGCCTTCCGCGGACGATGACGATTACGAGTCAAGAAATTCGGGAAGCGTTGAATGAACCGGTTACGGCAATTGTCGATGCGGTGAAGCAAGCGCTTGCATTAACGCCTCCGGAACTTTTGGCAGATATTTTGGACCGTGGCATTATTATGTCGGGCGGTGGCTCAAAATTGCGCGGTTTAGACGCTCGTATTCGCAAGGAAACCGGTCTTTCGGTGAATGTTATCGATGCCCCGCTGCTTTGTGTGTGCAAGGGCGCTGCGCGCATTCTCGAAGATTTGGACAAGTATCGTCCGGTTTTGATTTCTTCGATGGTGTAATTGTAATCCATGCAGCTTCTCCGCTTTTTGGGTAGCATTCTCTGCAAAGGGCACGGGCTGGTTCTTTTCTTGATTTTGCTTTTGGTGGGCATTAGCATTCGCCATTTGGAAAAAGACGGAAAAGAAACCTTAATCGCCGGTGCTCTTTCGTCGATTTATTATCCAGCACAGCTAGTCGTCTCTTCGGTTAACCGAATTCATTCTGTTACATACGAAAACGATAGTTTAAAGCGAGAAAATGCGCGGCTTAAATTAGAACGCGATAATTTGCGGGAAGGTTTGGAAGAAGCAAACCGTTTGCGGGAACTGGTTCATTTTGACAATGTTTGGGAATATCCGATTGTCACTGCCCGCGTCATCGGACAAAATCCGGGGAGATTTTTAACGACTTTCGTGGTGAACCGCGGAACGGATCACGGCATCGAAGTGGATTTGCCTGTGTTTACAACGCAGGGACTTGTCGGGCGCATTTCGGCGGTTTCGCGGAGTCATTCGAAGGTGCAACTTTTACCGGATCCTTCTTTACACGTTTCCATTTTGGTGCAGCGGACTCGCGTCGTCGGCTTTTTGAACGGAGGGTCGGCAAATACTTTGCAAGCGTTTGTGCCTTCTTATACCGGCGTGCGCGAAGGCGATACTTTGGTGACTTCGGGCTTAGGCGGCATTTATCCGAAGGGAATTGGCGTGGGCATTGTGCGTTCGCTTGAAAAGGGCGATTTGGATGTGGTGACGAATATCGAAGTGGCTCCCTTCCAAAAATTCACTCGACTCGAAGAAGTTTTCATTATGCAAAAACGCCCCGATTGGATTGTGCAGGAGATGTTGAAGAATGCTGAAGTTCATTAAACATCTTTTGTTCTTTGTCATCGCAATTGTTTTGCAGACGACGCTTGCGTCGTGGATTGGCATTTATGGGCAAGAGCCGGATTTCGTTTTGATTTTCATCGTGGTGATGGCACTTTCGCACGGACCCGTTTCGGGAATGCTTTGGGGATTTTTTGCGGGATTTTCGGAAGATATTTTTGCAACGGTCGATTGGCTTGGCGCGCAGACATTAGCGTTTACTTGCGTCGGATTTGGCGTGGGACAGTTGGAAGAAAAATTTTTGCGGCTCAATTTAGCGACGAAGGTAACCTTACTCGGGCTTGCCTTTATGCTGAATGATTTGATTTATTACATCGCTATCGGCGTGGAACGGGAAAAAGTGCTTCCGCTATTTTTAGGACATACTTTGCCCGAATGTTTTTATACGCTGCTCTTTGGCGTGATTTGCTTTTTGCTGTTAAATCGTTTTGACCGCGTGACGCATCGCAATGTCTAAGAAGACTTTGACTGAATTGCCCAATCGCAATATAAAATCGCTTGCTTTTATGTTGCTTGTGGCGGGCGTATTTTTATGTCTTTCTATTCGATTATTTTATTTGCAATCGGTGCAATACGAAGCGAATATTCAAAGCGCTGACGAAAACCGTTTGCGCCGCATCGTGCTTACGGCAGAACGCGGACTCATTTACGATCGCAACGGAACTCTTCTTGTGGGAAATCGTCCGTCTTATCAAATCGTCATCTTGCCGGGCGAAATTCGCAAAATGAAAGCGGAGAAAAAAGAAGCGCTTTTTAAGAAACTCATTCATGTGAAAGATTCGCAAGGCGAAGCGCTTTTTGATTCGGCAGTCGTCGATACGATGTTTCAGCGGAGCGGTTGGAAGTCGCACGGAACTCTTCGCATTTTGGAAGACGCTTCGGAAGAACAAGTTTCGATTATGCAGGAACGCTCGGGAGAATTTCCGGGGGTGACGACAGTCGTCGAATCGAGGCGGTCGTATCCTTATGGAACATTGGCGGCGCATTTGCTCGGTTATACGGGAGAAATTTCGGACGAACAATTACTCCTTCCCGAATATGCGGGATATTCTTCGGGCGATCGCGTTGGGCAGAAAGGATTAGAAAAACAATACGACGGCGAATTCCGCGGCGAAGACGGCGTCAAATATGTGGAAGTCGATGCCTACGGACGTCAAGTTCGCAATATCGAAGGCATGCAAAATGTGCCATCGGTTCCGGGCTACGGGATGATTACGACGATTGATTTGGATATTCAAAAAGTCGCCGAAGAAGCGCTCCCCGATTCGGTGCGCGGGGCTGTCGTTGCAATCGATCCGCGGAATGGAGAAATTCTCGCGATGGTTTCGTCGCCAAGACTTGACCCGAATATTTTTTCGCTTAAACGCCGCGAACGCAATAAAGGCTGGGCAAAAGTTGCGCTCGATTCAACGCGTCCGTTGATGAACCGCGCTGTCGCGGGAGTTTATCCGCCGGCATCGGTTTTTAAATTGGTGACATCGGGAGCGGGGCTTGAAAATCGTTTGGTCACGGGAACGACTTATATGCAGAAACCGTGTACGGGCGGTTACACATTCGGAGCGCGCTATCAAAAATGCTGGGGCACTCACGGCAATTTGAATTTGGTGAATGCTTTACGGCTTTCGTGCGATGTTTATTTTTATCAGTTGGGCTTAATGCTTGGAATGGAACGCATCAATGAATTCGGTTACCGTTTTGGGCTCGGGCATAAACTCGGAATTGATATTCCCGGAGAAAAGCAAGGATGGCTCCCCGATTCGATTTCGTTTAATGAACGCAATAAGCGGAGCGGTTGGCGTTGGGCGCGCGGTTTGATTTTGAATTTAGCGATTGGGCAAGGACAGCTAGTGACGCCGCTTCAAGAAGCGGTTCTCGCAGGCTCGATTGCGACAGGGAAAGGCGTTTATCGTCCGCATTTGATGAAAGAGCTCCGCGATGTCAACGGCAATTTAGTCGGACGTTATATTCCAGAGAAAATTTTTGAAGGCAATATGAGCGAATCCACTCATCGCGCCCTTTTAGCGGGAATGGATTCGGTGGTCAATCACCCGGGTGGAACAGGAAAACGGGCTGCGATTCCGGGCATTCGCGTCGGCGGAAAATCGGGCTCGGGCGAATGGAAAAAAGGCGAAAAAACACATGCATGGTTTGTCGCAGTTGCTCCGTTAGAAAATCCGGAAATTGCGGTTGCGGTGATTCAAGAAGCGCAAGGCGGCGGAGGCTCGAAATCGGCTCCGGTATGTCGCCGTGTGATGGAAGCATACTTTGAAAAAATGCACAAGAAAGATTCGACGGAGGTAAAAAAATGAGAGGCTCCGGACGTTTTCTAAATAGCAAAATGAAAATCGATTGGCTGTTTTTGGTCCTCGTTTTCGTGCTCACTTGCATTGGGATTTCTCTCGTTTATTCGGCGACGGTAAATTCTGAACCGATTTGGCATACGTCGCGGTGGTTTCGTCAGATTATTTATTTCTTTGGCGGATGTGCGTTAGCGACTTTGTTTGCGGTTGTCCGCATTGATTATTGGCAGCGGCTTGCGTTTCCGCTTTATTTTTTAACGATTGCGGCGCTTGCGTTTGTTGCCCTCGGCGGCGGGGATGCGGCAAAGGGAGCGGGACGTTGGATCGATTTTGGATTTATTAAAATTCAGCCTTCGGAATTTGCGAAAATCAGTTTTTTAATCGCAATGTCCAAGTGGCTTTCGACTCATCGGGTGAATCTTTTACAACCGAAGACTTTTGTAATGCCTGCTGTGATTTTTATCGTTCCCTTTGCGCTCGTTTTAAAGCAACCGGATTTGAGTACGGCGCTTGTGTTTACCGCGGTGACGATTGTGGGATTTTATTGGGCGGGATTAACGGTTTTGGATTTGTGCCTGCTTTTAAGTCCGGGCGCATCCATTATTCTTTCGTATCCGCATATTCCATATTCGCAAGTGCTTTGGGGAGTTTTGCTCTGCGTTGTTTTCTTGGTTTTACTCTTCCGCAAGATGCCGAAGAAATTTGTGATTTTCATTTTGACTTTGAATATTGTCTGCGGTTACGCGAGTACGATGGCGTGGAATTCTTTGGAGCCGCATCAACGTGACCGCGTGATGACTTTCGTCGATCCGATGCGCGATCCGCGAGGCGCGGGCTATCAAGTGATTCAATCCGAAGTCGCAATCGGAAGCGGCGGACTTTTTGGAAAAGGCTTTGGAGAAGGTTCTCAGACAAATCTCGCATTCTTGCCCGAAGAACATACGGACTTTATTTTCAGCGTTCTCGGGGAGCAATTTGGCTTCGTCGGTTGCGTGGGAATTTTGATCTTGTATTTCGCCTTCTTATGGCGAGCGATGTCTATTTGCCGATTGCATCTCGATCCGTTTGTGAATCATATCGTTTCGGGTGCGTGTACGATTTTCTTCTTCCATATTACGGTGAATATTTCGATGACGCTTGGACTTATGCCGGTGACAGGGCTTCCGTTACCCTTCCTCTCTTACGGCGGATCGTTTATGCTCACCTGTATGATGCTCGTCGGGCTGCTAGTGAATATGCGATATCAAGGCAGTCAGTTGGAAAGCAACTACAATTAAATGAGGAATTAGGAATTATCTACAAGGCGAGCGTTGCAAAATTTGCCCGTTTGAAAATTTTTAGGCAAATCTAGAAGCTAGGAACTCATCTCCAGAAATCCGGTGAACAAATTTCCCCCGGGAAATGTCATTTCCAGAAATCCGGTGAACAAATTTCCCCTAGGAAATCTCATCTCCAGAAATTCGGTGAACAAATTTCCCCTGGGAAATGTCATTTCCAAAAATCCGGCGAACAAATTCCCCCCGGGAAGTGTCATTTCCAGAAATTCAGCGGACACATTTCCCCTGGGAAATGTCATCTCCAGAAATTCAGCGGACAAATTTCCCCTGGGAAATGTCATCTCCAGAAATTCGGCGGACATATTTCCTCCGGGAAATTTCATTTCCAGAAATTCAGCGGACACATTTCCCCCGGGAAATGTTATTTCCAAAAATCCGGTGAACATATTTCCCCCGGGAAGTGTCATCTCCAGAAATTCAGCGGACACATTTCCCCCGGGAAGTGTCATCTCCAGAAATTCAGCGGACAAATTTCCCCTGGGAAATGTTATTTCCAAAAATCCGGTGAACAAATTTCCCCTGGGAAATGTTATTTCCAAAAATCCGGTGAACATATTTCCCCTGGGAAATGTTATTTCCAAAAATCCGGTGAACATATTTCCCCTGGGAAATGTCATCTCCAGAAATTCAGCGAACAAATTTCCCGCAGGGGGTTGAGAACTTAGAACTGAGAACTTTGATCTTAGAAATTCTAAGCTCTAAAATCTAAGTTCTAAGATCTTTCTTTCCACTTTTTTCGCTTTTTCGTAAAATCTTCTTTACTTTTGGAAAATTTTTCCCGTTTCAAGCGTCTATAGATAAAGGAGGCATTTTGAAAAATTTTAAGCAGAAATGGTTTTGCTTAAAAATCATCGGAGAAAAAATGAAACTTTGGAATGGCGTTTCGAAATTTTTATTTGGCGGCGAATGCTTGGGTTGTCAGCGGAGCGATTTGCCTCTCGATCCTTGGCTTTGCCCAAATTGTAAGCGGGAATTGAAGCGGCTTGCGAAGTCGCCGCGGCGACCGAATCCGGATGTGCTTTGCTTGTATGCGATGACGCCGCTCACGAAATCGCTTGTGCACGGACTCAAATATGGCAGCATGCCGGGACTCGCTTCGTATTTGGTGAAAATTGCGTTACAAGAAGAGGAATCTTCCGAAGTTTTGCGCGAATGGGGACGGAAACTCGCTTTTGTTCCGGTGCCTTTACATTCGGCGCGCATGCGGGAACGCGGATATAATCAGGCCGAAAAATTGGCGCAGACGATTGCGCGGTGCTCGGGCGGGGTCGTGGCGAATGCATTAAAACGCAAAACTTTCCGCATTTCGCAGACGCAGCTTTCGCGGGAAGGGCGAGCGAGCAATGTCGCCGGAGCCTTTGAATGGAAAAAGAATTTTACATGGCCAGAATATCATGTGCCGGTTATCGTCGATGATGTTTTCACCACGGGCGCTACGACGACCGCTTGCTTGTATGCGTTTGAAAAAAGGAAAATGGGCGGAGCTGCAAAAGTTTGCACATTGCTTCGCGAAGAAAGTGCGACGGCAAGAATCGATTTTGCCGCGGACAATGCGATGGAATGGAATGTATAAATCGCTGAATTTGTATTTTCTTTTCTATGAAAATAGAACACATCGCTTTATACGTGAATGATTTGGAAAAGGCGCGCGAATTTTTCGTCAAATATTTTGATGCCAAAGCGAACGCGCTTTATCACAATCCGAAAACAAATTTCCGCTCTTACTTTTTGCGCTTTGAATCGGGCGCACGCTTAGAAATTATGACGAAGCCAGAATTATGCGATGCCGAAAAACAAATCAATCGCACCGGTTTCATTCATTTAGCGTTTAGCGTCGGAAGTCAAAGCAAAGTGGATGCGCTCACGCAAAAATTGAAAGACGACGGCTACGAAGTTTTAAGCGGTCCGCGTATTACCGGCGATGGCTATTATGAAAGGTGCGTCCGCGCTTTTGAAGAAAATCAAATTGAAATTACGGTGTAAAAGAAATACGCTTGTGAAAAATCATCGCCGAGGAAAAGTTCAAAATAAAAAGCTTTAAAACAAAAAAGTTCCGCAGAACGGAACTTTCGCGGAAGAAGAGGGACTCGAACCCCCAAGCCTGACGGCGGCGGTTTTCAAGACCGCTGACTTACCAATTAGCCTATTCTTCCGGGTAAAACAAAAGCCCTAGAAGTTTCAGGGCTTTTGTAAGTGGCTCCGACAGGAATTGAACCAGTGACACGAGGATTTTCAGTCCTCTGCTCTACCAACTGAGCTACAGAGCCATTTCGCTGACCCCAATTTAGTATAAAACAAAAAGCTTGTCAAGGGTTTTTCTGTGTAAACCAAAATTTTATTGAAATTGTTCTCTTTTTGGGTAAATTTTGGGTAAAGGGTTTGATGGTGATTGGATTTGGAGAAAGAATGAAATTTGTTTTGCCTGCGATTTTTGTGGCGTCCTTGAGTTTATTTTCGGCATGTTCGGATGACTCAAGTTTGTTGGATTATGCAAATTCGGAAGAAGAATTGTTGCTGTCTTCGGGATGGGACGTTTATTCGTCTTCGGAAAAGGAGACGGAACAGAGTTCGTCTTCGATTTTTAATCCTTTTGAGATGACGAGTTCGGCATTTTCTTCTTCGAGTCAAGAATTGACGTGTCAACCGATTTGGGCGGGAAATTCGGCGGTGACGATTACCGAAGTGATGACGCGAAATGTCAAATGGTTAGACGATTTGGGAAAAGATCCCGGCTGGATTGAATTGTATAATTCGAGCGATAAAGCGGTAGCGTTAGATGGTTATTCTCTCGTCGAAAAAACGGAACGTCCGCGGAAATGGGTAATCGTTTCGGATACAATTCCTGCCAAAAGTTATCGCATTATTTTTGCTTCGAAGCGTGACATCACGACTCCTCTTGTAGGAATTGATTCGGATGAAATGCATTATCGTTTGCACACCAATTGGAAACTCGAAGACAATGGCGGCTCCGTTTATTTGATTCAACCGAATTGCGAAATCGCGGACTCGGCGACTTATCCATTGCTCGAAGGCGGTGTAAGCTGGGGAAAAACTGCGGACGGTTGGAAATATTTTGCGGTACCGACTCCGGAAATGGATAATGCAAATAGCACAGGTTCTTCGGGCTTTACTGCGATTCCTGCTCTTGAACAGAGCGCTGGATTTTATGCAGAACCGGTGACGATTACGCCTCCGAAAATGACGGATGGATCGACGGTGCGCTGCACATTTAACGGTTCAATTCCGACGGAAGAAACCGAAGAAATGACCGAAGCCAAAGAAATTTCCCAAACGACAGTTGTTCGTTGCGCTGCATTTAAAGACGGCATGATTACGAATAAAATTTCGACGAATACTTATTTCATCGGCGAAGAAATTCACAATATGCCGGTGGTTTCGATTAGCGTTGATTCGCAATTTTTCAAAAAACATTATCTATACACGAAAGCGGGCAGCACAACGGGAGGTTCTCCGAAAAGCGTGGACCCGAATAATACGGGCTTATACGCCGATGTGGAATTTCCCATTCACGTCGAATATTTTGCAAACGGCAGCGCTAGCACCGGCAAAGATTGGGAATACGAAGCAGGCATTTCGATGATGGGCGGTTACAGCCGCTTAGAAAAGAAAAAATCGGTTGCGATTAAATTCGGCGAAGAATATCAATCGGGCTGGTTAAAGTATCCGCTGTTTGAAACCCGCAAAGACAAGAACAGCAAATTCAAAGGCTTTAATTTGCGCAATAACGGCAACCGTTTTGTGAGCGATTACTTGGAAGATGCGATGGGCGGCGCAATTCTCGAAGGCAGCGGCGTGGACTATCAACGCAGTCATCAAGTCATCGTTTTCTACGACGGCGTCTATTGGGGCATTCACGATATGCGGGAACGTTACAATAAAAATTATGTGGAAACGAATTACGATATCGATGCGGGAGATGTGACGATGGTTAAACACATTAACCGTAAAATTGAAGTGAATAATGGAAACTTGGAATATCAAGTGCTTTTGCAATATGTCGCGGATAATGATTTTAGCGGGGAAAATAATCTGGCGTATGAAACGGTGAAAGCGGCGATGGATGTCGATAATTTTGCGGCTTACATGGCTGCGGAAATGTATATGCATAACGGCGACTGGCCCAATAATAATGTGCGCGCTTGGAAGAGCCCTTATACGAAATGGAAATTCATGGTTTACGATTTGGATCACGGTATGGATTGGGAATGGTCGGTGAATGGATTCTGGCAATCGACGAATATGTTTGATTGGGTGAAGCAAGGCGGTTATTCGAGCGGAAAATGTTACCGCAATAATTCGGGTGATTGTTTCCACACATTCTATGTGAAGTTGATTAAGAATCCGGATTTCCGTCGGATGTTCATCAACCGCGCCGCTGTTCTTCTCCAAGAAAATGTAAACAGCGAAAATATTACGAATACATTAGAAACTATGGCGGGCACATTGGATGCGGATCAAATTTCGCGCGATCAAGATCTCTTTAAACAAGAATTCCGCTATTATCGAAATTCTTGCGGCAACGGATTTAGCGTAAGCGGTTCGTGCATGAAAACTTGGGCGCTTGAACGCGATGGTGTTTTCCGCAGCGAATTGCGCGATGAATTTGGACTTTCGGGAGACATCTCGGTTTCGATTTCTTCTCTTGGCGAAGGCTATGTGACTTTGGACGGATTTATGCTTCCGCACAAAAATTACGAAGGAATTTTCTTCGAAGGAAATGCGATGCTTCTCACCGCAGTGCCTTCGGGAACAGGAAAATTCGTCAGCTGGGAAGATGGTTCTACCGAAAATCCGCGCTTGGTGATGCCGACAAAAGGCAGCGCATACGTGGCGACATTCCAATAATTGCGGGCGATTGAATTCGTTTAATTAGTAAATTTTGCGCATGCTTTCTCCCGTGCGCAAAATGTTTGATGAAATTTCAAAAAGCTACGACTTTTTGAATCACACACTGAGTTGTTTCCAAGATATTTTATGGCGCAAAGCCTGTTGCCGCGAACTCAAAAAACGCGGCGCAGGAAAACGCTTACTCGATTTGTGCGGAGGCACAGGCGACTTTGCGGTGGAATTTGAACGCATCGTGGGGAAGCCTTCCGTCGCCATTCTCGGGGATTTTTCGTTTGGAATGCTCGAACATTCCTGCGGGAAAAAAACTTCGGCAAAGCCTGTGCAACTCGATGCGATGCAGATGCCTTTTTGCGAAAATTCATTTGACGTGATTTTAAACGGATTCGGGATGCGCAATTTGCCGAATGCCGCAGGCGGTTTAGAAGAATCGCATCGCGTTCTTTCTGCAGGCGGCTATTTGATGGTTCTTGATTTTTTTTCGCCGCGAAATTTTTTCAATCGTTTTTTTTATAAATGTTTAGCGCCGCTTTTTATTCCGCTTCTCGGTTCGATTTTTAGCGGGAAACGTTCGGCGTATGAATATTTAATCAATTCGGTTTTACGCTTTTTGCCGGTCTCGGATTTTGCAAATTTGGCGAAGGAAAAAGGCTTCCGCGTCATTTCGATAAAGCCTTGCTTTTTTGGAATCGCTTACCGCGTTCTTTTGCAAAAAGGAAAAACGACATGAGTCGTTTTATTCTCGGCGTGACGGGAGCTTCGGGCGCAATTTATGCCGCGCGGACTCTTTGGCATTTGCAAAGACTCGGCCATTCAGTTTCTTTGATTTTTACGGAAATGGGAAAATCGGTCGCCGAATTTGAAGGGCAAATTGAAAAATTTAAAAGCGCAAATTGCGTGCTTGATGTGCACAATCTTTTTGCCGATTGTGCAAGCGGAAGCTCGGATTTTTCGGGAATGGCTGTCGTTCCTTGCAGTATGGGAACTCTCGGGAAAATGGCGAATGGAATTGCGGACAATCTTCTCGTCCGCGCTGCCGATGTCTGCTTAAAAGAACGCCGCCCGCTCGTCGTTGTCCCGCGGGAAATGCCTTTTAATTTAATTCATCTGCAAAATATGGAAAAGCTTTCTCTCGCAGGCGCAAGTATTGTCGCAGCTTCTCCAAGTTTTTATCGAAAGCCGACGACGATAGAAGAACTCGTCGATTCGGTGGTAGCGAAAATTCTTTCGCAGTTGCATCTTCCGAATGAAATTGTTTCCGATTGGGAAAAAGTCAGGTAAGCGATGAATGCGATTTCAAAAATTGTAGAGTTTGGACATTTTGTGCGATTAAGTCATTCGCTTTTTGCGATGCCCTTTGCGCTCGGCTCGATGTGGGTTGCGGCGAACGGATTTCGCGGCATGTCTGCGTTAGAAATTTTAAAACTCGTCCTTCTTATCGTCGGCTGCATGGTGACGGCTCGCAATACATCGATGTCTTTTAATCGTTTAGTCGATGCAAAAATCGATGCGAAAAATCCGCGGACTGCGAAGCGGCATTTGGTAACGGGAGCGCTTTCAAAAAAAACAGTCGGCGCATTTATTCTTTTCAATACAATTCTTTTCTGCGCTTTTGCGTGGCTATTAAATCCGCTCGCTGGCGCGTGCTCTCTCCCCGTTGTCGTAGCGCTTTGCTTTTATTCTTATTGGAAACGATTCTCGTGGCTGTGCCATTGGTATTTGGGATTTGCGATTGGAATGAGTCCGCTTGGCGCGTGGATTGCAGTTCGCGGAGAATTTGCCGCATTCCCGATATTTTTAATGTTCATTTTAATGCTTTGGATGGGCGGCTTTGATATTATTTATGCGACGCAAGATGAAGAAATCGATAGACAAATGGGTTTGCATTCGGTGCCCGCACGATTTGGTAGAAAGCGCGCACTAAAAATTGCGCTCGGCAGTCATTTAGCGATGCTCGCTTTGTGTGTTGTGTTCGGCGTTTATTGGCAAATGGGAATGGCGTGGTGGAGTATTTTTGCGCTCATGACCGCAGCGATTGTTTACATTCATCTCTTTCGCAAATCCGATGATTTGGATACGATGAATCGAGATTTCTTTTTAGCCAATGTCGGCATTAGCGTTCTCGTGATGCTCGGACTTGTTGTGTGGATTTTACTTGGCGGAGATGTCAATGCGTTACGATGATAAAATAAAAGTTTGTCGCAGAACAGCGATTTGGATTGCGATTCTTTCGCTCATCGATGTTATCTGCATCGAAACCGGAATGATTCCGCAAGAAACCGGCGACCGAGCGCTTACCGTATTCATTGTGTTATTAGCGATTTCGCTCGGAATTCATTTTTATTTGAAAAATAAAAACAAATAAATTAGGAATCCGAAATTTGAATTGCGACGGCGAAATTCAAAAGCGAAGTAAAAGATTGATTTTTAAATTTCTTGTGCGTTGCGTCAAACGCTCAAATTGTTCGTAATAAATTTTCCGAAGTTTATATTATTTTAAACGAAAGAAAATTGCCAAATGCAAAAAATGATGTCGAAAAATTTTAATGCAGAAAAACGAAATCTTTATCGCGTGCGGACGAAAATGGTCGGCGCAAGCGTTGTATTGGTATTTTTCATCGCGTTAATTTCTTGTGTGGCAATTCAATTTTTTGATAACAAAAAAAATGCACAAAATTCTTGTGCGCTCATGGTTTCGCAATTAAAAAAAGTCATCACCGAAAATGAAGAAAATATTCGTGAATTGCAAGATGCTTTGAAAGAAGAATATTTAATTCGCGCCGATGTTGCATCTTCAAGAATTGACGAAAATCCCGATTCTTTTAGCACGCCTGAAAAATTTTTAGAACTCGCCAAACTTTTAAAAGTCGATGAAATTCATTTGTTCGATAAAACCGGAAAAATCGTTTCGGGTTCTATTCCAAAATATTACGGCTATAATTTTGAATCGGGTTCGCAAATGGGATTTTTTAAGCCCATGCTAAAAAATAAAGAACTCTCATTGTGCCAAAATGTAACTCCCAACACCGCCGAAGCAAAACCGATGATGTATGCGATGGTTTGGAATCACGCCAAAACGCAACTGGTGCAAATCGGAGTCACTCCCGAACGCCTCTTGGAACGCATGCGCGAAAGCCGTATTAGCAGTCTCGTGCGCCGCATGCCTGTGACGAAAGGAATGACGATTTTTGTAATCGATGACAATCAAGGAAAAATCATTGCATCTACAGATAATGCTTTGTTGAATAGCACAAAATATCCGGGCGGAAAAATTTGCGAAGTTTTAGAGAAAAAACAATCGATGCAAATCACTGCAGCGGTGAATAAAAAGCAAAGTTACATTACTTACGAACGCATGGGAAATTTTGATTTAGCGGTCGCCTACGAAGTCGATGAGGCAAACGAAAATTTGCCTGCTTCATTTATTCAATTCGTTTTGATTTTAGTCGTCGCCTTTGGAATTATTTTAATTGTCACACGAAAATATATTCGCTCTTTTGAAAAACAAGGCGAAGCTTTGGCCGAAGCCAATGCGGCAAAAAGCGTTTTCTTATCGCGGATGAGTCACGATATTCGGACTCCATTAAATGGCATTTTAGGACTTCTTGAAATTTTAGAGCGCAATAAAAACAATTATTAGTGTCCGGAGAAAATTTTCAGAACGTCTAGACCCCAGAATTTACGCGGTCTAGACTTTGATTTTGCCGTTGCAAGCCCCCTCCCTAGAAATTTGGACGCTACGATGGGCAAGGTGGATGCTGCAGCATGCGTTCCCAGTCCCTTGTGGGATGTTCAAAAAAGTCAAACATGTCAATGTAGAGCATCAGGATTATTCGCATCATTGTCGCAAGTCCGGAAAAGCTCCAGCGCCGTTCAAGGCTGCGCTGCACAAGGGTCAGGAGAAGGTTCGCGATGAGGGTTACCCAGATCTGGGTCTTGATGGCGTTCTCGCTTACCCCATAG
>NZ_QGHD01000014.1 GCF_003148885.1 Hallerella porci
ATCATATTTTAGAAAACCTTGCAATATTTTCACAGGGTAGAAATCAGTTTTTCCCAATAGTTATGCGGGCTGGGCGGGATTTTAAGGGACGACTAAATACTATTTGATATTCTGGAGATGGTTCATAATAGGCATTTTCTTCATTGCCAACATCAATATGCCAATTAGGTATATCTTCTAAAATTTTTTCAAATTTTTCTTTTGGTGGTAAATCCAAATTAAATCGTTGCCGCCACATTCTCTCTACAACCCCAAAATCCGCAGATTTGTCTTTTGGAGTATTAGAATCTAGTGTTCTTGTATAAATATGATAGGGAAGAACCTTTTCATACTGCTTTGTAAGGTAAAAAGGTTTCAAAGAACATTCATAAACAATAAGTACATCAATCTCTTTTTCACCAAAAATAAATGTTCTCAGTTCAATTTCAGGACGGGCATCGGCAAACTGAAGGTTACGCAACAAATCAATATAATCAGCCTGAGTCTTCCTTTCTTTAGGCAACCCTTTTATTTCGCAACCACTTTTTGGATCAGAAACGCCCATAATGATGTACTTGTCACAACCGCTTAGGGAATTTGCCATGCATAAGACATCGTGCACAAAATCACCATTAATAGAATAGGCACATTCCTTAAAATCCCAATAAAGACCTTCCCGGCATGATTGTATCAATTGAAATACTTTATCTAACAAAGACATTTTTAAGCATCCGAATTACCATCTTCCAAGGCAACATCATAAAACTTTCTTTCAATTATGTTCAGATAAGCATTAACATCTATTTTTGTACTCTCATCAGTTTTTTCCATTTTTTTTGCAAAAAATCTTAAAACAAAACCAGATATTAAACCTATCGCCATAACAACTATTGTTATTACCAACTCGAATATTTTATCTTTTTGACAAAAAGAAATTAGAGTGACGAAAGCAGATCCTGCCACACTAAACGCAGCAAATGACCAATTTTGGAGATCATTGCAACTGCATGAAATTTTCTTTATTTTATTTTTCATATAATGGAATTCGTCTAAAGACATTGTCAATCCATCAATACTTCTATTTTTGGGAATGTTTATTGTTGTTCCCAAACTATATACGCTAGCCTTATCCTTAGGATTTGTTTTTGAGACCTCTTCCGTTTTAGGCGGTATTTCCTGCGCTTTATCTGGTTCTGGGGGTTGAATGCTTTTTGTGCCTTGATCCAAGGTGTTTTCAGCTTGCGGAGTCGGGTTATACGGTTTGTTCATTTCCGTCTCCTTTTTCATCATTCTGTTTGTTTTTTACCAAGCCATTTACAATAGCATTGAATAATATCGTATAGCCACAATTGCGACACATTATTGGCACAACGGGAATTATAGATCCATTTCCTAGAACTAAGTTTCCACCTTGAAATTCTCTCAATTCATAGGCACCCTCTTCAATTTGCCAATTTTTTGCACGACAAATAGGGCACGTTTTATCCTGCCATTGGGCATTCATTTTTTTCAAAAAATCATCCAAATTGTTCAACTTCATATTTTATACCTCCATTTTTTTGGACATTAATTTAGGAAGCAAGCGATCGCGAGCGTCCTTTGACTTTTCAATAACATTTTGGCATTTGCCAATTTTATCAAAAAGCGGTTTTACACTTTTTTCAAACTTCACAAGTAAATCCTTAGGCGGGCAGTTCAGTTTCAACGCATTAATGTCTTTTGCGTATACATGCGGTTGTGCAGCACCTTTTTGCAAACTATCCAAAGACTTTTTATTTTCCTTTAGGAAGGAATATACGAAATAAATAAAAATAGTTGCAGACGAATCTACATATGAACAATCAGAAGCCCAAATTTTCTGAAAATACATCCTTGCAAAACCCGCATTGGCACCCGAACCAGATACAGTTATAACAGGTGATTCCGTAAATGACGCATTATGATAATATGCGGGTTCCAAACCGCCAGCAACCACAGGCACGTTTCCTTCAACAACATCGCCCTTGGTGATTACTTTCCCTCGTTTAAACTCCGCAATATCACCGATTGATCCTTTTCTCCACCCCTCTGGTAAACCATCTACGATTTTGGTGGTTTCGTGACCGGGGAAGCGGAGGTCGATGAACCATTGTTTGTAGAGGCGCTGAGCGGCTTCTTCGAGGAGTTTTATTTGCTTCTGGTTGTTTTCTATCAGGTTGTCGTAGGCGGAAAGGATGTCTGCAATGCGTTTTTGCGTTGATAATGGAGGTAAGGAAATTTCAAGATTTTTTATCAAACCGGCATTTAGGTTAGGTTGCGCTCCGCCATTTTTCAAAGACACCAATTTATCATATAACGTGCACAAATTATAATATACAAATTCATAATCAGCTTTATTTTCATCAATAACTAAATTACAACACGCCTGATTCGTGCAAAGGGGAATTTTGTTTATCGCAACTCTTCCCGCCGTATCGCCTTGACCATACATTGCAACAATAACAGCATTTGCTGGTATCAATTTAGCACTAGAATTCTCAAGTCCCTTTTTTGAGATTTGATTATTTGTTTCATAAATACGACAGTAGTTTACTTCTTGAGTTTTCAACCATGGAATTTCTTTAGGTGAATAATAATCAGCCTTGGATGTCAACGGAGTTCCACCTGATGCAACCCATGCACATATATCGCCTAATTTCACTTTTTCCCAAGCCATTAGCAAACACCCTTCCTAGCTACTAACCACCAATCACTAACCACTCCTATCACAGTCCCATCTCCTTCATGTTCTTCGAGATGGTTTTCATGAGGGCGTTGCTTTCGTCCTGGAGTTTCAGGAGTTCCTGGTGGATTTCGGTCATGCGTTCGGCAAAATCCACGCCGTCGTCTTCTACGGGGGCGACACCTACATAGGCGCCGGGGGTCAGGCTGTAATTCTTTTCGGCGATTTCGGCACGGGTGGCAATCTTGCAGAGCCCAAGAATATCCTTGTACTTACCGTCACCGAATTTTTCGTAGAGCCAGTCGGCTTCCTTGGCGACTCCGATGATTTCGTCGAGTTCCGCGAGGCGGGCATCCCATCCTTCCTGGCTTTTCTTCTTGCTCTTTTTGTCGGCGGATTCTACGGCGGTTTTCGCCTGTGCGCGGAGCGTTTCGCGGTGTTCCTTGAGTTCCGCGAATATTTTTGCAATCTTTGCGGACTTGCGGAGAATCTTTTCGAGTTGTTTGTCTTCGGTGGTGTCGGCGTAGGCAAGCAAGGCGTTGCGGTATTCCACAAGCAAGTATTCATACTTGTCCGTTTCGCCGCGGTAGAGCCAAACGATGGCGTTCAAGTTCTTGAGTTGCCATTCGTTCCATTCGTTCAAGGTGCGGTCCACAACGGTGTAATAGTTGCGGGCATCGATGAACAGGACCTTGTCCTGAATTTTCTTCTTTTTGCCCTTGTCAAAGAACCACAGGGTGCACGGCAGGCTCTTGGTATAAAAGAAGTTGTTGCCCACGCTTATCATGCAATCCACATGCCCCGTAGCCACCAGCTTTTCGCGGATGTCCTTGTCCTTGCTCTGGCTGTCTGTCGCAGAGGCTGCCATCACAAAGCCCGCACGGCCCTTTTCGTTCAGGTAGCTGTAGAAGTAAGAAATCCAGAGGTAGTTGCCGTTGCCGATTTCCTTGTCCTTGTTTACCGCAGGGAGCCCGAAGGGGAGTCGCCCGGCATTCTGGCAGCTTTCCGCCTTTACCTTGTCCACGTTAAAGGGAGGGTTCGCCATCACGTAATCGCACTGGCCTTCCAGATTATGGGCGTCGTGATAAAAAGAGTTCGCCTCGTCGCCCGATTTTACAACTCCGGTAAGCCCGTGCACCGCCATATTCATCTGGCAAAGCTGGGCGTTGTATTCCACCTTTTCTTGACCATAAAAGGTCATGGTTTCGTTGCTCGCCATGCCGGCGGCATTCACAAAGTCGCCCGTCTGCACGAACATTCCGCCCGATCCGCAAGCGGGGTCCAGCAAAACACCATGCGTGGGTTCCAACACGTTCACAATCATTTTCACCAGGGACTTTGGCGTAAAGAAAACGCCGTCGTCGCTAGCGATGTTCTTGGCAAACTTGCTGAGGAAGTATTCGTAGATGCGACCCATCACATCGCCGCCCACATCATCGAGGGCATTGTTGTTGAAGGTGCGCAAAAGTTCGGCAAGCAGTTCGTCCTTGAAATCGGTGTAGGTCTTGGGCAATACGCCTTTCAGCTTTTCACTCTGGGCTTCGACAAGTTCCATGGCGTTGTTCACGACTTCGCCAAGGCTGTTGAGGGGCTGGCCGTGCACGTTCTTGAGTTTTGCCGATGCAATATTTGCAGGCAAGTTCACGAGGTAATCAAATTGCGCTTCTTTCGGGAGGAACAACGCACTCTTGGACGCAAAATCGCTAGGTTCAACAGGAAGCACGCGGCCACCGCGGCTCGGGCGGTTCTTGAGAATTTCGGTTTCGACTCTCTTGAAGCGGCCATAGGCGTAACGCAGGAACAAAAGCCCCAAAACAGGCATGCAATACTGATTCGATGTCAACTTGGAATCGGCACGGAGCAAGTCCGCAGATTCCCACAAATCGGCTTCAAGTTTCTTTAAGCTCTTGTTATCCATTTTGGTCCTTGCTAGTTTCTTGATTGAGCATGTATTTCCCTTTGCCATTTCCTTGCACGGGCTTTATAACACCCAAACTAAACATTTTCTTTATAATTCCGATTGCGGCAGTTTTGCTAACCTTAAGGGAATTGGCAACATACTTGGCTCCAAAAACCTGTTGCAACCCAACTTCGGTAATCATTGCCTTCATGTGCCTTTTCATCGTTATATTGTACGTTGAAGCGTCTACAATTTTTTCAAAGTTAAGTTTTTGCAGGTCAAAGTCAACTTTTTTCGGAGAAAAGTCACTCTTTTTGGGGTTAAAGTCAACCTTTTCCGAAGCAAAGTCAGCTTTTTTTAAAACATAACCCGAATTTCGGATAATGGCCTTCAAAATAAAGGAGTCCTGTTTGTATTCCGGCTTGGGCAGCCCCTGCGCTTCCATTTCCCGGCACATACGATCCACACCTTCGCCAAAATCCTTCACGTACTTGTAATCCTTCAAGTATTCCGCGATATGGGAATTGCGGGCAAAGTGGGAATTACGAATCTTGTTGATTTTCACTTGGCTTGGCAAATTCCCCGGAGATTCCACCACCAAATGATCATCGAACATCTTGATTTGGATTTCGGTTCCGCGAATGGAATAATCCCTATGGGTTACCGCATTTACGACCAGTTCTGTACGCACAAATTCCGGATATTCTAGTTCGGTGGTAAAGATTCCGCCCGCAGTCAAATAGGTACGTTCCTTGATCTGCGTTTGGATGTAGGCAACCGCCTGGCGAATCTGCTCCAGAATGCGACCTTCAAAAGTCACATCCTTGATAACATTCATCTCGGCGCCGAACTTTTCTTCTGTACCTTCGTAACGGATAAACCTGACTCGGGCCCTCGGGAAAAACGACTGGGGTTTCTTGCCGAACAGCAAAATTGCAGCAACGCTGAGTTGCAATTCGCCCTCTTTCTCTTTTGCGAAGTTCTTATTCTGTAGCAAATATTCTCGTGGGGATTTAGAATATCCGATTAAGCTCAAGTATTCTTTAAGATAAGATTCCTCTATATCTTCGTAGCAGGAGTCTGGAACAAGAAAATCTTCAAAGGAACGCAACCCTTTGTCGAGGGTCAACGTCAAACGGTCATCGTAAGAAAGTAGTTTGGATTTGTCACCCACACGCATATAAACATCATGCGCCTGGTTTTCGTGAACAAAGGGGCTTGCCTCTATGTGGAATACCAGCACATGGTTCGGCTTACCTTTGGCATCAACGCATTCCACAAGTTCGTGAGCAAAAGGAACCGTCGGCGAACAAAAATCCATCGGAACACGCAAGAGTTCATTGACATCTTTTTCACGATGGTCAACACCCTCGATGCGGCGATTTTTATCAGAAATGCCGACAACGATGATTCCCCCGTCGGCATTTGCAAAAGCGCACACATGGTTAGAAAAATCCTTCGGAGCAATGTTTACGCTCTTGCGGTCAAAAGTCTGGGATTCTTCCATAGCGAGAATATCTTCTATACGCACTGGGCCTCCAGATTTATGCTACTCTATAATGGGTGTAAACGTATTCGTAAACGCGGGCGCGATACATGTTGATGGCCACGTCGTCGTAACTTTCGGGCAGCTCTTTCCAGAGCGTGTCGCGAATGAGGGTGTCCACAGCGGCCTTGGTTTCTTGCTTGTCGGTCCAGTGATCCAGACTGACAATTTTCGCCTTTATCTTTTCGAGCAATTCTACGGCAACAGATTTTAACTTCTTGATGTCCTGCTTGCTCAAGTTGTCCTTGAAAAGCAAGTCATACATGGAGAGTTCTTCGTCGTTCTTGAAACCTTCACGGACAAAGCGCTGTTGCTCGGAATCCATGGACGACGCCAAATCCATCAAGTCCATAAAGGTCTTTTCGATGGTCGCACGGTCCTGTTCGCTATTGTAGGCGTTGATGATTTCTTGATAACGCTCGTAAAAATTGATTCTACCAGCGTTGGTCGCCAACAGCAAAGAAAGTCGCTCCTTTAACAGTTCTTCCAAATCGCGGAGCAAAAGGTTTTTATGCTTTGCCTTGGCAAATTCCCGACCGAGCAATTCAAAATCAATCTTGCTGATGTCGAACTGCTTGGGGTTCTTTTTACCGCCTACGTCCATCTGAACGTATTCGTTCACAATCTTGTTCAGTTCCACCATCAAATCCACATTGGTCACATGACGGCGTTTTGCCTTCAGGTTGCGGGCGACCGCGTCAATCGCGTTTATCTTGGCGCGATTCTCGGCTGTGACGTCTTCGCGGTTCGTGTAGCGTACCAGGCGAGAAAGTTCGGCGGCGTATGTGGAGAAGGTCTTCTTGTTTTCTGCCGAAGAACAGACTGCATTTGCCGTGTCTTGAATCGCGGCAATCTTATCAAAGCCCTTGGATTCAACAACCTTTGCAAGGGGAGCGTTGAGGCCACCCAAAAATGCTTCCGTTTTTGCAATAATTTCGATAATGCGATTCAGCAATTCCGACTTGTCGATTGTCGGGTCGGCACGCCCGCCGCTCACATTGTTCGTATAATCGGCGAGAGCCTTGCGCAATGCCTTCACGATGCCCGCATAATCTACAATCAGGCCGTTGCTCTTGCCCTCGTTCACACGGTTCGCACGGGCAATCGTCTGCATCAGCGTGTGAGCCTTCAACAGTTTATCCAAGTAAAGGCAACTGAGGCACTTGACATCGAAACCGGTGAGCCACATGGCACAAACGAACACAACGCGGAATTTATTTTTGGGGTCCTTGAATTCCTTGTCCAGTTCCCGCTTTTCCATCTTGGTGCGGTGCGGAGTAATGTCCAAGCCCCACTTGGCAAAAGTCTGCTGTTCGTTCTGTTCTTGGCTTACGACGACCGCCATTTCCGTTTCGCGCATCCACTGGATTTTGCGCTCCAGTTCCTGGGCTTCTTGCTGGGTTGCAATTTTCAACTGCTTTTCGAGAGCTACGATTTCTTCGGCCCAATATTCCTGAACGAAATTGTACATGCGGACGCAAGTCACCTTGTTCAGGCAAACAAACATCGCCTTGCCGCTAGTCCAAAGGTCTGAATAATGATGTGCAAAATCTTTTGCAACCAAGCGCAATCGCGGCTCTGCCGTAAGCAGGTGGTATTCCTTGGCAAAATCCTTTTCCAATTTTTCTTGCTGTTCCGGGTCAAGGTCTGCGGCTTCAATCGCATTGAGAATCTTGTCCGTAATTTCAGGATTCTTGAGTTCCTTGATTTTGTCGGCACGATTTTCGTAATAGAGCGGAACTGTCGCACCATCTTCTACGGCTCGCTTGAAATCGTAAATAGAAATGTAGCCGCCGAAAGTTCTTTCGGTAATGTTGTCATCTTTCAAGAGCGGAGTGCCCGTAAAGCCGATACGCGAAGCCGTCGGAAGCAAGGCACACATGTTGTCTGCAAAAATTCCGTTCTGGCTACGGTGCGCTTCGTCGGACATCACTAAAATATCGTGATCCGGATAAATCGGGGTCAAATCTTTCTTGTTGAACTTTTGAATCAGCGTAAAGATGAAACTCGGGTTGCCCTTGAGTTTTGCGACAAGGTCGTTCCCGCTCGTGGCAATGAACTTGGATGCTTTTACCTTGCCGAGCATTCCGCAATTTTCAAACGTATCGCTAATCTGCTTGTTCAGTTCGTCACGGTCCGTAAGGATGACGATTGTGGGCGAACCTTTTGCACAACGGCGAATCTTCTGCGATAAGAATAACATTGAGTAGCTTTTGCCGCTCCCTTGCGTATGCCAGAAAACGCCCAGCTTGCCATTGCGAAGTTTGCGGTCTTCGTATGCTTTGAATGCCTCGTTTACGCCCAAATACTGGTGGTTGCGGGCGAGAATCTTGACCGTATTTCCATCGGAATGATCGTAAAGAATGAAATTCGCCAACAGGTCAAGGAATGTTTCTTTTTTGCAAATCCCGCGAAGCATCGTCTGGAGCGCAACGGAACCCGCATCGGATTCCTTGAGGCGTTTCCATTCGTGGAAAAAGTCATACTTACTGCCAAGCGTGCCGACTTTCGCTTCTACCCCATTAGAAAGCATCAAAAATGCGTTGTAATAGAAAAGTTGCGGAATCGTCGAAAGGTAATCCGTGTAGTTGTCATCGTAGGCGTTTTGCACAGCGACATCGTTACGCTTGAGTTCCACAAACAAAAGCGGGATGCCATTGACAAAGCCGACTATATCGGTACGGCGGCGATAAATTTCGCCGTGAATTTTCATCTCCTTGACGGCGAGAAAATCGTTATTCTCCAGATTCAAAAAATCAATGACGAGAGCCCGCTTGACATCCGAAGTTCCATCAGGTTTCTTGTAAGAGACAGGAATGCCATCGCGAATAAAGCCGTACTTTTCTTCGTTGATTTGAAGCAGCGAAGACGTGCTGAGGGTTGCCGTGAACTTTTGTACGGCTTCGTCAATTTGCGTAGGCGTTATCCACGGATTCAGCTTCTGAAGTGCTTCGCGAAAATACCGATGCAACAAAACTTCTCTGTAAGAGGTGCGCCCGAATGTTCCGTTTTCGCCTAATTTTTCTTCATTATACGCAAATACAACACGCCAGCCCAACTCATGCTGGAGCAGGTTGCCGGCGCTCTCTTGAACGAGAATATTTTCGCTGTATTCGTAGGACATAAAAGCCAAACTATTCCAATGTAAATATAAACAAAATAGGTTGTCATAATATGCCAAAAACGTTCGGGCCTATTGACAAGGGGATTTTTTGAGATTAGATATTAGTAAATATTTGTTCAGTCAAACAAAAGGCAACTAACTTTCTGCCTTTTCGCATGTAGGCAGATGGAAGTATATAACTGGCTTGATGTTCCTTTTTTAATAATGTATATTAGACTGGAGGAGATACGTAGAATGGCTACATCGAGCATAAAAAATAACTTTACCGTGGCAGGGACCAAGCAACTTGAGTCCTTCATCAAAGCCGTGGATCACTCGCTAAAGGCCCCCGCTCTCAAGAGCCAGATCAAATCAGACTTTCTAAGCGGAGTTTCCGGTTTAAGAAAACTTTCTCGCCTTAGAAAAAAAAATGGTTTCTAAATCCTATTTTGTTGTTAACATCATGGAGTATCTAGACAAAGCTCCTATGGAAGAGGACTTTTCCCGTCTTCGAAATTTTTACGAATGTCCCCAGAACAAAGATGTCGAGTGCTTCTTGAAAAAGTCGTCTGTAGATTTCGCCAAAAAACATTAAGCTGTAAGTTACCTGGTCTTTTCGCAAGCGAACGGAGCGTTCTTGGGATACTTCTCGTTAGCTATAAAAACTATTTCTGTGAAAGCGCAAAATGTTTCCAAAACCATTCAAAAAAAGCTCTCGCGTTTGAGTGCATTAGATGACAACGGTGTGTACAACATCCCCGCATACCTGATTGCACAACTTGGCAAAAATTTTCAGGCAGGGTTAAACGACACCATTTCTGGAAATGAACTATTGTCCCTTGCAATGGAGCAGATTTTACTTATGCAGCACAGCGTCGGCGGGGTTCTTTGTGTTTTGGAATGTGAAAACAACGAAAAGCTTTTGAATTTTTATTGCACACAGAACCATTTTGTCGAATTCGGAACAAGAAAAACAAAATCTTCCGACAAGAATCTTTTACAACTGCTAAAGACAATCTAGTTGCAGCTTGATAATTACGGTTTATAGATAACGAGAATAAGAGCTAACTCAATGTTAAACTCGCGCCCCAAACCGCGAGGAAAGGGGCTATGTCTGTGGGGAATATAGATAAAAAGAGGATGGAGATTTTGGCGTGCGTGGCTGGAAAAAGACAGAAGAGTTCTTTCCGAACGGTTTTCTATCCGAAAATGCGGTTCACGCGGAGCAAACCTTCGACAAGCCTATCGATTTCCCATTTTTCTGTGTAAGCGCCGAAGCTTGCGCGGATAGTCGCTGGAACGCCGAAGCGTTGCATGACCGGTTGGGCGCAGTGATGTCCGCTGCGAACGGCGATACCGTCTTCGTCTAAAAGGGTTGCCGCATCGTGCGGATGCGCAGCATCTAATGTAAAACTCAAAAGAGAACCGCGATGTTTTGGATTTCCCAAAATATGCAAGCCCGGAATTTCTTTTAATTTCGATTCTGCGTAATGCAAAATTTCTTGTTCGTAATCCGAAATCGCTTCGATGCCTGTGCGGTTAATCCAATCGACAGCAGCGCCGAGGCCAATCACTTCGGCGATCGGAGGCGTTCCCGCTTCAAAGCGATCCGGTGGAAGTGCAAATGTCGTTTTTTCAAATGTGACTTGGTCGATCATTTCGCCGCCACCTTGGAGCGGTGGCATCGATTCTAAAATTTCATATTTTCCGTAGAGCACGCCGATTCCGGTTGGACCGTACATCTTGTGTCCCGAAAAAGCGAGAAAGTCGCAGTCTAAATCTTGCACGTCAATTTTTTTGTGCGGTGCGCTTTGCGCGGCATCGACGAGAATTTTAATTTCTGGATCAATTCCGCGGACGATTTTAACGATTTCTTTTACCGGATTTTCGGTTCCAATCGTATTGCTGATTTGCGCAAAAGCGACGATTTTCGTTTTGCCTTTGACGATGAGCTCCGGAATTTTTTCGAGAATCAGGTCTCCGTCATCGGCTACGGGAATCACTTTGAGCTTTGCTCTGCGCTCTTCGGCGATGAGCTGCCACGAGACGATGTTGGCGTGATGTTCGAGTGCGCTGATGACGATTTCGTCACCATCCTTCAAAAATTTCCTGCCGTAGCTCCAGGCGCAGAGATTGATGCTTGCCGTGGTGCCGCGCGTAAAGACGATTTCGTTTTCGCTTTGGGCGTTGATGAATTTGGCAACTTTCTTGCGGGCGGATTCGTAAGCGTCTGTCGTTTGTGCTGTCATGGAGTAAACGCCGCGTTTAATGGAGCTGTAATGTTTGCGGTAAAAATTATCCATCGCATCGATGACGAATTCCGGTTTTTGCGTGGTCGCAGTACTGTCTAAAAATGCAAAAGGCTTTGCATCGTGATCGTGGAGCGCTAAAACAGGAAATTGACTACGGATTTCATCAATAGGATAATTCATGCGCAGAAAATAGAAAAGTTTATGAGCTCAATTTTTCGGGAGTAAAATTTTTTTGCAAAAACAATTAAATTCTAGTTTGAAAATGTTATATTCCGTAATATGCTGCCTTGGAGTAGCTTTTAGGATTGGAATATGTTCAATATTAAAATACAATGCTGTGCCCTCATCTTGCTTGTCGTATTGCATTTGTTATTCCGTCCTTATCGCAAATTAAATACGCTGCCGAATCGCGTTTTTCAAGTTACCTATTATATAATTCTTGCGGGACTTATTGCGGATATTCTTTCCGTTTTCTTGATTACTTATCAAGATCGATTGCCAAAAATTCTCGTCGAAGTCGAAGCGAAAACTTATTTGATTAGCTTAGAATTGACAGCACTTCTCGGGCTTTTGTATCTCATTTCAAGCGTGACGAGTAAAATGGAAAAAATCCGAAAATGGATTCGAATCAATTTTGGCGTCGCAGCATTTTTTGTGATTTTAATTTACGTGCTCCCGATTCATCTCGTCGGCGAAAATAACGGTGAAATCGTTTACAGCAGTGGACCTTCTGCACTTGCTACTTATATTTCTGCCGCTTATTTTTCCATTTTCGTCGTCCTTGCTTTGGTGACGAAACGGAAACTTCTCCCCACAAGACAGCACCGCGCGATTCTTATGTGGTTTTGTCTTTGGATGGTCGCTTCCATTATTCAATTTTTCAATCCGGAACTTTTGCTCGTCGGTTATGCGGGCGCGCTCGGCATTATCATAATCTTTTTCCAATCCGAAAATCCCGAACTTTATTTGGATCGGTATACAGGTCTTTTTAATTCGATGGGATTTTTCCGTTATATGGATGAAAATTATAATGCCAATCAAAAATTATCGGTGATTTCGATTCGCTTTGAACAGACTGTGGGACATGAACATTCGAGCGATTATTCGAATAATATCGTCACCTCTGCAGCCAATCAATTCTTGTCTTTGCGCAGTGCAAAAGTTTTTAAAATGCTCGAAGACGAAGTGCTCATGATTTTCCGCGATGCCGAAGAAGCGCGCCGAATTTTGGAACTTCTCAAACGCGATTTGCCGGTAAAGATGACGATTCGAAATATCGTAACGGTCGTCTTTGTCGAAGATACGCGTTATGTCAAATCGTCGCAAGAACTTTTGGATTTGATTACTTATGCGCGGGCATCGAAAACGGATTTGTCCACGCGGAATTTTATCACGGCGGATGAATCGCTTACGCAAAGAATGTTTGCAGAAAAATTGATGAATCAGCAAATTCAAGAAGCGATTGCTGAAGACCGCATCAAAGTTTTTTATCAGCCGATTTTTTCTATCTGCGAAAATCGTTTTGTGAGCGCCGAAGCGCTCGTGCGCATTGAAGATGAAAATGGAAAAATTATTTCACCGGTGGACTTTATTCCCATCGCCGAAAAGAACGGCTTAATTATGGACATCGGACGCCGTGTTTTTGAAAAAGTTTGCCATTTCTTTGTGGACAAAAAATTGGAATCTTTTGGCATTCAATATATCGAAGTGAATTTGTCTGTCATTCAATGTGCCGATGAATTTTTGGCGCACGAATACGGACGCATTATGGAAAAATTCCGCATTAAACCATCGTGCATCAATTTGGAAATTACAGAATCCGCATCGCTTCATGCCAAGCAAATTTTGATAAAAAATATGCAGCAACTTTTGGATTATGGTACATCATTTTCTCTCGATGATTTTGGTACGGGAAATTCGAATTTGAATTATATTGTCGATATGCCTGTGCAAATTGTCAAATTTGATCGCAGCATGATTCAGTCGTATTTTACAAGTCAAAAAGCAAAGTATGTCATGGACGCTGCCATGCAAATGATTCACGGTATGGAATTGGCGATTGTCGCCGAAGGCATTGAAACCGAAGAACAATACAATGCGATGAAAGAAATTAAAATTAGTTACATTCAAGGTTATTATTTTTCAAAGCCGCTTCCCGAAGAAGAATTCTTGGATTTTTTGCGCGAAAAACAGCCCGCTTAAATTGCAGAAAACGATACGGAAAATTGGAAAATTGCACGGCGAAAAAGGGTGCGATTTTTTATATTGTGAATATGAAAAAAATTATTTTGATTCTTCTTTTTATTGCGGCATTTGTTCAAGCGGCTGCACCGAAAATTTCAAAAGCTTGCTCCAAATCAAAAGGCGAAAAAGCTTGTTCGGAATCTCTCATTCAGTTAGCAGAACAAGGAAAAGCGGGCGATACCGCAGCGATTGATTTATTCGGAAAAACATTGACTGCGGTGCGGAAAAATAAAGCGTTCATGAAACCGGTCATGATTAAAGTCGATACTTTTCTTTGGGAAAATTGCAAAAAGAAAGAACGCGACGCTTGCTTAGAAGCGTGCACTGTTCGCACCGATTCTTCTTTTACTCGCGAAGATGCTCCGGATTCGGCGACTTGTGCTGCGAACCCGCAAAAGTTAGTTGCTAAAAAAGTAAGCGTTCCGACGCCATCGCCGATGAAAATTTTCATCGATTCGCTTTCGACGGATGTCTTTTGGAATTCTTCTTTTGAACTCGCAAAAAATTGGCGCATAGCGATTGCGGATTCGATTATTCCGAGTTTAGATTCGGCGCAAGCGTTTTTGCTTTCGGCGGATCCCGCAGATTTTATCAGCGCCCGTCGGAAATTTCATTTCTGCGCTGCTTATGGCGATTCGCTCAATGCCCGCTTGGATTCGTTGCAGGCACCTGTTCGTTGCCCTGTCATCGGAAGCGTTGTAGATTCGCGGGATAATCAAAGTTATCGCATCGAACGATTCGGTGAAAAAATTTGGATGATCGATAATTTGAATTTTGACATTCCCGATTCTTCGGCTTGCTATGATGGCGATTCTTTAAATTGCGAAAAATATGGAAAATTATACACATTTGCTGCGGCACAAAATGCGTGCCCCGAAGGATTTCATTTAGCGACGGACGAAGATTTTGATGCGTTAACGCCGATTGATGTTGCAGAATTTGCGGTGACGATTGTCTTTGGCGGTTACTTTAATCAAAACGGAATTTGCGCGCTTTCGGGCGAAGGCACTTATTTGTGGACGGCAACCGAAGAAGATGCGTCTCGCGGATTTGTGCGCAATCTTTTCTCCGATGCGACAGCACTTGACAAAGCTTCTGTCGATAAACGTTACGGCCTTTCTGTCCGCTGCGTTCAAGAATAATTTTCGCCGAGAAGAAAATGGAATTTCGTCCGAGTTGTTCCCGAGAAACGTGGAAAAATCGTTTAGCGCTCACGCAAAAAGTGCGCGCTTTTTTTCAAAAGAGAAATGTACTTGAAGTCGAAACGCCTGTGCTTTCGCGGGCGAGCGGAACCGATGCGCATTTGGATTATTTTGAAACTATCGGAAAGCCTTCGCGTTATTTGATGACGAGTCCGGAATTTCATTTGAAGCGTTTACTCGCCGCCGATTTCGGGGACATTTTTGAAATCGCACACGCATTCCGTTTAGACGAAGTCGGGCGCAAACACAATTCGGAATTTGAACTTGTGGAATGGTACCGCGTCGGAATGCATTACGAAGAATTGATGTGCGAAGTCGAAGATTTAGCGAGTGAAATTTTAGGGAAAATGGTGAAGGCGGAACGGCTTTCTTTCCGCGAAGCGTATCGGCGTTATGCGCAAGTGGATCCGTTTACGGCAACGCGAGAAGATTTTCGTC
This sequence comes from Hallerella porci, assembly GCF_003148885.1. Lineage (NCBI taxonomy): Bacteria > Pseudomonadati > Fibrobacterota > Fibrobacteria > Fibrobacterales > Fibrobacteraceae > Hallerella > Hallerella porci. Next base: position 15,366 of record NZ_QGHD01000014.1, read on the forward strand.
AAGCATTAAAAGCAAATCAAGTTCCCGATGTCGAAGGTTCTGATTCATTTTCCCGCGAAGATTTTTGGGATTACTTAATGGTCACCGTAATCGAACCGCATTTGGGAAAGGATTCTCCACAATTTTTAATGGATTATCCCGAAAGCGAAGCAGCGTTAGCGCAGACCTATTTGAACGCAAACGGCGATCGTGTGGCAAAACGTTTTGAACTTTATATTCAAAATATGGAGCTCTGCAACGGTTACGAAGAACTCACCGATCCTCAAGAACAGAGACGGCGATTTGAAGCGGACATCGCTTGGCGCAAAGCGAATGGAAAACCGATTCCCGCAATCGATGAACGATTCTTGGCGGCGTTAGAACACGGAATGCCCGCGGCTTCGGGAGTCGCCATGGGACTCGATCGTTTGTTTATGCTTGCACTTGGAAAATCAAAAATCGAAGATGTCGTCTTGTTTATGGACGACAATTCGTAGCCGCATTTCCAAGCGCCCGCTCAATTTGAACGCGGATAATTTCTTCGTGGAGCGGACCGACTTCGCGGAGTTTAATGGCACCGGTACTGTCGATTAAGAAATGCGTCGGGATGGCGCGCGGGTGTCCGAATTTCTTCATCAGCTGAAAATCCCAATAGACGACGGGATACGGAATTTGTTTTTCGCGGACAAATTCTTTCATTATTTTTTCGTCGTCATCTTCGTTGATTCCGATGACATGTAAACCGCACGGAGAATAGTCAGCATAAATTTTTTTGACGAGAGGAAGTTCTGCGTTGCAGTAGCTGCACCACGATGTGTGAAATACAAAAAGGGTGACGCCTTCGTAACCTTCAATGCGTTCGGGAATGCGGTCGTAGGCGGCGTCGCTGCAAGCCGCACAGAAAAGCGCCGAAATGAGGGATGCGCCTAAAAGGATTTTTTGAAAGTTGAGCATTGTATAAACAATTTAGTTATATTCAAAACATGGCTTACAATATTCAAGATCTTCTTTCTGAAATGGTGAAACGCGGCGCTTCGGACTTGCACATTACGGCGGGAATTCCTCCGATGCTCCGCTTGGCGGGAAAGCTTGCTCCGATGGGAACGGAAACCCTGAAACCGGACGAGACGATGCGCATGACTTACAGTCTGATGAACGAACTCCAAAAAAAAGCGTTTGAACAGAACAAGGAATGCGATTTTTCTTTTGGCATTGCGAATCTTGCCCGCTTCCGGGCGAACGCCTATCTGCAGCGCGGTTGCGTCGCCTTGGCTCTTCGAATTATTCCTCTTGAAATCAAGACGTTTAAGGATTTGGATTTGCCGCCGATTATTGCGGAATTTACCACGCGTCCGTCGGGACTTGTGCTCGTGACAGGTTCTACAGGTAGCGGTAAATCGACGACTCTTGCGGCGATGATTGATAAAATCAACAAAGAACGCCACGAACATATTTTGACGATTGAAGACCCGATTGAATTTTTGCACAAACATCAGAATTGTATGGTGAACCAGCGCGAAGTGGGAAACGATACGAAGAGTTTTTCGCAGGCGCTCAAAATGGCTTTGCGCCAAGACCCCGATATTGTGCTCATCGGCGAAATGCGTGACTTGGAAACGATTCGCGCAGCGTTAACGATTGCAGAAACCGGTCACTTGACTCTCGCAACACTTCATACAAACTCAGCAGTGCAAACGATTAACCGTATCGTCGATGCCTTCCCGCAAGGAGAACAACAAACGGTGCGAACGCAACTTTCGTTTGTGCTTCAAGGCGTTGTGTGTCAGATGCTTTTGCCGAAAATCGGCGGCGGTCGCGTCATGTGTTACGAAATCATGAATGTGACTCCGGCAATTCGCGCTCTTATCCGCGACAATAAATCGCATCAAATCGGATCGATGATTGAAATCGGTCAGAAGTTCGGGATGAACACGATGAATATGCGTCTTGCAGAACTCGTGCGCCAAGGAAAGCTCGAACACTTTGAAGCGGTCGCCAAATCTCCGGATCCGAATCAGCTCGAAAAAGAACTTGAGAAATTGGGAGTTTAATCCATGCCTGTTTTCCTTTATAAGGCGCAGAATACTCAAGGGAACCAGTTTAATGGGAAAATTGAGGCGAAGGATAAAAACGAAGCGGAATCGCTTTTACGTCGCAAGCATTTAGTGGTCGAAAGCGTTAAGCGGAAACCGCTCGAACTCAAAATTCAAATCGGTTCGGGCATTAAGTCAAAAGACATTTCCCGCTTTACGCGTATGTTCAGCTCGATGACTTCGGCGGGCCTTCCGATGTTACAATGCTTGACGATTCTCGAAGAGCAAATGGATAATCCTGCGATGCGCGATGTGGTGCATAAACTCACGATGTCGATTAGCGGCGGTTCTAGCCTTGCCGATGCATTAACGCAGCATCCGAAAGTCTTCGATAAATTGTATTGTAACATGGTCGCAGCCGGTGAAGCGGGCGGTATTCTCGATGGCATTTTAATGCGTCTCGCTGACTATCAAGAATCCAATGAACGCTTGGTGCGCAAAGTGAAAAAAGCGCTTACGTATCCGGTGATGGTCGCAGTCGTCGCCGTGGTCGTCGTGATTTTGATGCTTTCGTTCGTGGTGCCTACATTTGCCGCTTCGTTTACAGAACTCGGCGGTGAACTTCCGGGTCCGACGCAATTCGTGATGGACCTTTCGGATATTATCCGCGATTACGCTGCCTTCTGGATTTTGGGTGCGGTTTCGATTATCGTCGCCTTTAAAGTCGTGATGAAAGTGCCCAAGCTCCATTTTGCGTTTGACCGCTTTTTGTTAAAAGTGCCGAAAGTGGGCGACTTGCAAATCAAAAGTGCGGTGGCTCGTTTTAGCCGCACTCTTGGAACTCTTTTGAATGCGGGCGTTTCGGTGACAGAAGCGTTGCAGGTAACAGCGAAAACTTCGGGTAACTCGGTTGTTGAAGCGGCGATTATGAAAATTGCCGTGGGACTTGCCGGCGGTAAAAGTATCGTAGAACCGATGAAAGAAACCGGAATTTTCCCTGCGATGGTGATTCAAATGGTCGGCGTGGGCGAAAAGACTGGTCAGTTGGGCTCAATGCTTTTGAAAGTTGCGGACTTCTATGACGAAGAAGTGGATGCGGCAATTGACGCTTTGACTTCGATGATGGAACCTCTTATCATGGTGGTGCTCGGCGGCGCAGTCGGCTTCCTCATGATTGCAATGTACATGCCGATGTTCAGTATGTCCGATGCGATTAAAGGCTGATTAATCGCTTAAATTGATCGATTAAAATCATTTCAATTTTTCAAAACGGCTCGTTTTTTCAAAAAACGGGCTGTTTTCTTTTTGGCACGCATTTTGCATTTATGCGATTGCCCTAATGTTGGGGTTTTTAAGGAGTGCATTTATGCAAATGAAAAAGAACGTCACCGAAAAACAGACCGCAGTCAAGTCTTTGCCGAAGACTTCGGAATTTGATTGTTTGGTCGTCACCAATGTCCGCGTATTTCCGTTTAAGGAAGGCGTCAATATGGGACATATCAAAGCCTTGGCAAAGGTTGTGCTGAACGATCAAATGCAGTTGACAGGTCTCCGCGTCGTCGATGGGGAAAACGGACTTTTCGTCGGTTATCCGAATGATCCCTTTTACAAGGGCGATGAATATCGCAGCATTTTCTTTCCGATTACCAAAGAATGCCGCGAACACATCGAAAATTGCATCTTGGAAAAGTACCAGGAAATGATCGCAGCAGCTTAAGGAATTGCAACGTGTTTCAGAGAATTCGCACAAGTTGTCTTTTGGGTATTCAAGCAATCCCAGTAAATGTCGAAGTGGATTCTTCGGCGGGTCTTCCCGGATTCACTTTGGTAGGTTTACCGGATAATGCTGTTCGCGAATCTCGGGAACGCGTTGTTTCTAGTATTCGAAGTTCAGGTTATGCGGCTGCAGGCAGCCGGATGACGGTGAATTTATCGCCCGCAGATTTGAAGAAAGAGGGGACTTCTTTAGATTTGCCGTTAGCGATGGGAATGTTAATTGTGAGTGGAGAAATCCCCGCAGACAATCCCGAAAAATTTGTGTTTATGGGGGAACTTTCTTTAGATGGAAAAGTCAAAGCGGTCCGCGGTGTTTTATCGGTCGCGATGAGCCTTTCTAAAGAGAATGATATTTTTGTGGTGCCGAGGGAAAATGTAGCCGAAGCGAGTTTGGTGGAAGGACTTGCGGTGATTGGCGTCTCCACACTTTCGGAGTGTATCGAGGCGGTTGCGCCCGAGTCTGGGGTGACTCCGTTACGGTCGCAAGGAATTTCACATCGAAATTCTGTTGTGGATTCCTCGGCACCGGATTTTCGTTCTGTGGTGGGAATGGAAGGGGTAAAACGTGCGTTAGAAATTGCGGCGGCGGGCGCGCATAATTTTTTATTAGTGGGTTCACCGGGTTCGGGGAAGACTTTTAGCGCGCGATGTCTCCCGGGAATTTTACCGCCGATGACGGATGAAGAAATTTTGGAATGTACGCAGATTTATTCATCGATGCGGGTTTTAGGGGCTGCAGGAACAGAACGCTTTTTGAATCGTCGGCCGTTTCGTTCTCCGCATCATTCTTCATCGATGGTCGCACTCGTGGGGGGAGGAGCGCATTTGCGCCCAGGGGAAGCGAGTTTAGCGCACAATGGCGTCTTATTTTTGGATGAATTGCCGGAATTTAATCGCAACGTATTGGAAGCTTTGCGGGAACCGATGGAAGAAGGAATTATCCGCATTAGTCGTGCTTGCGGAACGGTTTCGTGGCCTGCGCGATTTATGATGGGGGCTGCGATGAATCCGTGTCCATGCGGTTATTCGATGGATCCGAAACGCGATTGCACTTGTTTGCCCGATGCCGTTCGCCGTTATCGTCAACGGATTTCGGGACCGATGCTCGATCGCATTGATATTCAGGTGGCGGTGCCTTCTACCGATCCGCAGAGTTTGATGCAAAAGAAAGCGGGGGAATCTTCGGCAGAAATTCGGGAGCGGGTAATTGCCGCAAGAAATTTGCAGCGGCGACGTTTTGGGAAAAAAATTCGTGCGAATGCTGAAATGTCTAGCGATGCGACGAAAGCTTTTGCGCAGATGAGTACCGCGACAGAACATTTTGCAGTAGCCGCCGCCGATAAAATGCAGTTAAGTGCCCGCGGCTATTATCGGATGTTAAAAGTTGCCCGCAGCATCGCTGACTTGCGCATTGCGAAAGACGGTGAAAACGCAGTCGATGCTCCCGTAGAAAATGGCGATGTTGCAGAAGCTTTGCGATACCGAGCTTTTTAATAAAATGGATGGCGCCCGCAGAGCGCCATCTTTTCCATTTCTAATTCTTTTCATTTCTCGTTATTTTTATTTCGGCTTCCGAAACAGCGCTTCCGGGGAGAGCTTCGGGCTTTTCCACTTTGACCCAAGCCGCTTGAATTTTCTCGGATTGAGCGAGAAGAAATTCCGCAGATTTCGAGACGAGAGTTTCGATGAGAATGAATTTGGATTCTTGAATGTAGCGTTTTAACGCTTCGGAGAGAGCTGCATAATCTACGGTGGCGTTCAAGTCATCGGAGGCGGCAATCGGGGCAAAATCAAGCCATAACGAAAAGTGCAAACGGATGGGCTGTGGCTTTTCGCGCTCAAAAGAAAGGGCTCCGAGAATTGTCTCAAAGCCCATATCTCTAACTGTAATTTTTCCGGTAGCCATTACCAAGTGAAGAGAACGATAGAACCCGCAATAGAAAGTGCGGCGATACCGAACCAGATATTACGAGCAGTGGAATAAGAATCCATCGTATCTTTGTTCTTGCTCTTTTTCTTCTTCAAAGTGTAAAGAGCAGCGTGTTCTTGCTTAGTGCCGTTTTGGTATGCAATGTCATTGGATTCGTACCAGACGACGGATTCGTAGCAAGAATTCTTGCCACCGCAAGCGGCTGCGATACTTTCTTTGTGCTTATCCATCAAATCGCTGACATCGTCGTGAGCCGATTTTGCATCGCTGTATTGCATTTGATCGTAGATACCGACGCCGATACCGAGAGCGGCGACACCGACAAGACCCCAAGCGCTCCATTTGCGAACTTCATCTGCGATACCGAAACGGTTTGTGACATCGTTCGAAGCTTCATCGGCTGCATAACTTTCATCGTTGGCGCGGTTAGCGGTTTCGCTGACATCGCCTTTCACATCGTAATTGTAATCGTCTTCGGTTTCGCAATCCGGATCGTCATCGTCGCAGTATTCATCGTCATCGGAGGAAGAAGAACTTTCGGGGACGGCGGCTGCGGCTGCATACATTTCATCGCTCGACGAAGAAACATCCCCTTCGGAGCTGCTCGATTCCACATTTACCGGAACGAGTGCAATGGTCTTCACCCCGCGGTGCACGAACATCGCCGAAACGCCTTCGGCAAAAACGGACTTGCCGTCGAAGTAAACTTTTTCGAGGTCGCTGTTCGCATCAGCAGATTCGCTCGAATACGCTTTTGCTTTGACGACGAAACCGTAAGCGATTCCATCGGGAAGAGAAAATTCGGCGAGTTCCGACTTTCTCGAACCTTCGCGTCCTTCGTAAAGTTGATAAGTCGTCGGCGATTCGCCAAACGGATCTTCGAACTTTTGACGAACATAAAAGCGTCCGCTTTGCACATTTTCTACGGTTCCAGAAGAGGAAATTTTTAACGATCCACCAAATTCTGCGTCGATAAATTCGTCGGGAGTTCCCGCTTCTTCACCGGAAAAGCTTTGAATCGTATAGTTGTCGGCAGCAAAAGCCGTCATAGCAAGGATGCCGATAAATGCGAATAGCGTAGACTTCATTCGTACACTCCGAAAAATATTCTGCCCTAAATATATATAATCATTTTTTGAATGGTATCGTCCGAAAAATTTTCTAGCTTAGATACTCGAAAAAGTGATGAAAAACAAAGAAAATACCCATTGCGTCGTGCTCGGCGCAAGTCATAAAACGTGCCCCGTCGCCTTGCGGGATAAGCTCGGTTTTTCGGGGGAACAGCTCGAAAAAGGGCTTTTGAGCTTGAAAAATCTTCCTGGACTCTCGGAAGCGGTCATCGTTTCGACGTGTAATCGCACCGAAATTTACGCAGCGACTCTTTATCCCGAAGATTTACGCGATACTTTGGTAAATTGGTGGGCGGAATTTTCGCATTTGGATGCCGCAGAACTCGTTCCGCATTGCTTTTATTTGGCTCATACCGAAGCGATTGCACATTTATATTCGGTCGTTTCGTCCCTCGATAGCCTCGTCCTCGGGGAAAATCAAATTATGGGGCAAGTCAAAGATGCGTTTCAAAAAGCGCAAAAAACGGGAAGCGCAGGATTTTTCCTCAGTCATCTTTTTCAGACGGCGTTGAGCGTCGGGAAAAAAGTCCGCGAAGATACTGCGATTGGCGACGGAACTGTTTCGATTCCGTTTGCTGCGGTGCAGCTCGCTTTGCGAGAATTTGGTCAACTCGCCGCGTTGAATGTCGGCGTTCTCGGCATGGGCGAAATGGGAAATATCGCTTCGGTGGAACTTTCGGCAGCGGGAGTCACGCGATTTTCTTTTTTCAATCGGACTCTTTCGCGGGCAGAAAATTTTGCAGCGCGTTTTGGCGGCGAAGCTTTTGAATTGAATCAAATTTCGCAGATTTTACCGAAATTAGATTTACTCATCGCAGCGGCATCGACTCCGGAATATTTAATTACCGCCGAAATGATTCCTGCGGAGAAGAAAAATAAACTCGTTTTAATCGACATCGGAGCGCCGCGGAATATCGATCCCGCCGCAAAAGACATTAAAGACGTTTCGCTTTTTTGCATTGACGATCTCACAAAAGTCGTCGAAGAAAATCGCAGCAAGCGAAGACATTCAGCGGAACGCGCCCGCGAAATTATCGGCGACGCTGTGGATGAATTTGCCGAATGGTATGCGACTCTCGGCGTGATTCCGCTCGTCCTTTCTTTGCGAAATCATCATCTTAAAATTGAACAAGAAGTTCTCGCCAAATGGGAACATCGCGTTTCGCCCGAAGACTTTGAACGGCTGCGGCGATTTGCTGACGAACTCATCGCAAAAATTTTGCACACGCCTTCTGCAGAACTCAAACATTTGGGCGCAGCAGGACTCGGGCTCGAAAGCCGTTTGATTTTAGAAAAATTATTCGATTTGCAAGAAGACGAAAAAGGGTAAATATGGAAACGGTGAGAATCGGAACGCGCGGAAGTGCTCTAGCTTTGGCGCAAGCTCATTTAACGCAAGATTTGATTCAACGAGAATTTCCGCAGTTGAAGGCAGAAATTTGCGTCATCAAAACGAGCGGTGATAAAGATCATGTGCGCTCTCTAGTTTCGTTCGGCGGGCAAGGCGTTTTTGTCAAAGAAATTGAAGAAGCGCTTTTGGAAAATCGAATTGACATCGCGGTGCATTCTCTCAAAGATGTTCCCGATTCGATGGATGCGCGACTTGAACTTTCGGGATTTTTAAAACGCGAAAATCCGCGGGATGTTTTGGTTTCAAATGGTGTGCGTTTTGACGATTTAAAACCGAATGCGAAAATTGGAACGGGTTCACCGCGGCGCGTGCTGCAATTAAAAAAGATGCGGCCCGATGTGCATTGCGTCAATTTGCGCGGGAATTTACCGTCGCGAATTGAAAAAGTCAAAACGGGAGAATTGGATGCAATTCTTCTCGGCGCTGCGGGATTAAATCGCTTGGGACTTGCGAAATCGATTTCCGAAATTTTTGCGGTGGAAAATGTTACGCCGGCGATTGGACAAGGAATTATCGCAATTCAAAGCTGCGTGAACAATTTGCGCGCCAAAGAAATTGCGAAAAAAATTTCCGACGAAACGACGGTGATTGCTGCGCGCGCAGAACGTTTATGGATGAATCTTCTCGGCGGCGGATGCCGTGTTCCGATGGGCGCTATTTTAGAACCGCAGAATAAAAATTTTTTGTTTACGGCTTACCTTTCGGATCCGGCGAATGGAAATTTTTTACGGCTTGCGCAGAAATTTTCTGCAGAAGATTTAGCGGAAAATATTTGCGAAAAAAGTCTGAAAAATTTTGCGGAAAAATTTATCGCCGAATGCCGCAAAAAAAATATTCGTTTACCGTCGGATGTCGCAGGAACCGAAGCGATTGCCGCATTTTGGAACGCGGAACATTAACGTGAATTTGATTTTTACAAAAATCGATGCGCCTTCGAAAGAATTTGTCGAAAGTGAAAAGGCAAAAGGAAATGTTGTCTTGCATATTCCCGCATTAAAATTTTCGAAGACGGAAATTTCGTTAGAAATTTTTGAATGCGATGCGGCATTTGTCGGAAGCCCGCGGGCTGCGATGATCGCTTGCGATGCGCTTAAAAATTTTAATGGCTCGATTTTTACGGCGGGCGAAAAAACGGCGCAGTTCCTTTTGCAGCAAGGAATTTCGGTTGCGGCAGCGGGAACATTAGAAGGTGCCTCAAAAAATTTCCCTGAATTTTTGCGCATTCGAAAAACGAAAAAAATCGCGTGGATTTCGGCGCAAGAAACGGCTGCGGATTTGACAAAAATTGCAGAAGAAAATCATGTTGCAATTCAACATTTCCCCGTTTACAAAACGAATGCTGCAGAAATCGATGAAGAAAAAATGCAAGCGTTAACGCATCCGCTGATTTGGAATTTTTATTCGGGAAAAGCGGTGAAAGCAATGCTTCGCTTTGTGCAAAAAAATGATGCAGTGAATTTATTTGGAGCAAGCGCCAAAAAAGCGTTTGAAGAAAATTTCTAATGAGTGCGCAAAAATTTTACACGACTTACAAAGAATTTTTAGCAAAAGTTTTTCCGGATTTTAAACGCGTGCGGAAGCTTCCGCTTTCGGGCGGGATGTCGTGTCCGAATTTAGACGGTTCTAATGGAAAAGGCGGCTGCAGTTATTGCAACAATAAATCGTTCAGTCCGGTTTGGGATAAAGCGAGCGTCAGCGTGCAAGAACAAATTGCAGAATTTTTGCCGCGGATTCGAAGGAAATATAAAGACGCAGGAATCCTCGCATACTTTCAACCTTATACAAATACTTATGCGCCTGTGGAAAGATTGCGCGAAATTTACGAGCCCGCATTTGCGTCAAATGAAATTGCTGGCGTTGCGATTGGAACGCGTCCAGACTGCGTTCCCGATGATGTCTTGGAACTTCTCGCTTATGAAAATTCGCGGAAGCCGGTGATTTTGGAATTGGGATTGCAAACGGCGAATGAGGAAACTTTAAAAGTGATTGGGCGCGGCCATTCGGTTTCAGATTTTTGTGAAGCCTCTTCGCGGGCGCATGCTGCGGGGCTTCTCGTTTCGTCGCATGTGATTCTCGGACTTCCCGGAGAAAATTTTCGCGATTTTGAAAGGACGGCAGAAGTCATTCGGGAAACGAAAATGTCTGCGGTGAAAATTCACCCGCTTCATATTGTCCGCGGCACAAGACTTGCAGAATCTTTTGCGCGGAAAGAATTTGAATTGCTTTCTTTTGACGATTATTGCAAAGCTGTTGCGCGTTTCATTCAAATTGTCGGGAAAGATGTGGCGATTGAACGCTTTAGCGGCGAAGCGCAAAATGAAACTTTAATCGCTCCCGATTGGTGTGGCGACCGCAATCAAATCGTTTCGAAAGTTGAAGAAATTTTAAGCACTTCGCTTTAATTTAGACGACGGTTGCGTTTTTCCAACGTCCGCTTTTCCAACGCCAAAGGTTTGCGCAAGAACGGTAAAATTCATCGCTTGCCATGCCGAGCCAAAGCCCTATCAAACCGAGATCCAAAACGAAAGCGAGGAAAAGTGCGGTGCCCGCGCCGAGAGTCCACATCATTAAGCTTCCGAAAATGGCGGGGAATTTTGAATCGCCCGCTGCGCGGAGTGATCCGGTTAAAATCACATTTGCCGATTTAAACGGCTGAAGAATTACATCGCACCAAAGGCAAGCGCTGCCGAGTTCAATGACTTCGGGATTATTCGTGTAAAAACTCATCAAGTGCGGTCCTAAAAGGGCGACGATTAACGCGACGAGAAATCCTAAACTGCTGCTAGCGATGAGTGATTGAAACGTGCGGCGATTTGCTTTTTGATAATCGTGTGCACCGACGAGATGGGCGACGAGAATTTGATTTCCGTTTCCGAGTCCGACGCCTAAGATAATGGCGAACATTGCAAAGTTTGCGCTAAAGACGCGGGCGGTTACTGCTAAGGTTCCTAAGTGCACGACCATCGCAGTGATGAAAACTTGGAAAAGTTGAAAGCTGACCGGTTCTGCGGCAGCGGGAAGCCCGATGCGAATCCAATCGCCGAGGACAACGCGCGAACGTTTAATGTCCACTTTTTTTGTTTTGTGATGCACTTTAAATCGCAGAACGAGCCAAAGAATTCCGCTGGAAAATGCCCACGAAAGCGCGGTCGCGAGAGCGACTCCTTCGACATGCATTTTCGGAATTCCGAAAATTCCATTTAAAAAGATGATGTTGAGCCCGATGTTCAGCGCAATCGTAATTGAATTGCCGATGAGATTCCAAATGGTGAGCCCATGAGTCGCAATCATCGCGGTGAGCGTTGTTTGAAGCGCGCGGAAGACAAATCCAAAGCAGACGATTTGCAAAAATTGAATGCCGAATTTTGCGGTATCGCCATCGAGTCCGAGAGCGTGGACAATCCACTTGGACGAAGGAAATACGAGAAGAGTCATCGCAACGCCCAAAAGTAAACTGCCGACAAGGACCATCGAAATCGTGGAACGCGCATGGCTCGAAGAATTGGCTCCCATAAATTGCGAAGCGATGCTTGCTCCCGCTTGCGAAAAAGCTTGGATCGCCATAAAGATGGTGCCTAAAATCGGCATGAGAGCGCCGACGCCAGCGGCTGCGCTTTCGCTTGTCCGCGAAAGAAACCAACTGTCCATCATCGGCTGAAAAACGCCAATGCCAAATGTGATGATGAGTGGCCACGAAAGGCTAATAATGCTGCGGTCTTTGACGTTGTCTGCCATGATTAAAAATTAGAAATTCAGCGTGAATTTGTGCGCATAAAAAAAGCGTCCCGAATGGGACGCTTTTTGCAAGAATTTTTTATTTGTAAAATTCTTTGACTTTCTCGACGACATCGGAAAGGTTGACCATCGTCATATCCTTTTCGGAACGGAGCTTCCATTCGACTTGTCCGTTGGCGAGGCCTTTTTTGCCGAGCGCAATGCGGATTGGAATTCCCCACAAGTCAGCGTCTTTGAATTTCACGCCAGCGCGTTCATCGCGGTCATCGACTAAGACTTCAAAGCCAGCGGCTTCCAATTCTTTTTCGAGTTTGTCGGCAACATCGGATTCTTTGACGATGTTCACGATTTCAACTTGGAAAGGTGCGATGGTTTTTGGCCAAATCGGTCCGAATTCATCGTGACTGTTTTCGACGACAGAAGCCATCAAACGGCCGACGCCAATTCCGTAGCAACCCATGACGATAGGTTCTTCTTTTCTGTCGGCGGTGAGGAATTTCGCGTTCATGCTGCTCGAGAATTTTGTGCCGAGCTTGAAAATATTTCCGAGTTCAATGCCGCGGGTTTCTGAAAGAGGTTCTCCGCATTTCGGGCATTTGCAGCCTTCTTCGGCTTCGGCGATGTCGGCGACTTGGTAACCGCTCATATCGCGCTTCGGATTGCAGTGCAAATAATGGAAGCCTTTTTCGTTAGCGCCGACGACGAGATCGTAGGAATTTTCGAGGGCGGTATCAACGATGACGATGGAATCGTGAGCGCCGATCGGACTTGCAAATCCCGGAACCATACCGCATTTTTCAATGAGAGAATCTTCGGCGGGGTAAAGTTCTTTTGCTTTTAACAAATTGTGCAATTTGATTTCCGAAACATCCAAATTTCCGGGGACGAGGCATGTGACGAGTTTTCCGTTAAAGTCAAAGAAAACGCACTTCGCAGTCGCTTCCGGTTTGACATTTAAGAATTTGCAAAGATCGTCGATGGTCGCTGCATGCGGCGTCGGAACTTTTTCAAGAGGAGCGTTGGCATCGCCTTGATACGGAACGCGTTCGAAGGTCGCAATTTCACGGTTTGCTTGGTAACCGCAATGTTTGCAGAGAATCAAATAATCTTCGCCGTTCGGCGTATCGAGCATAAATTCGTGCGCCACTTTTCCGCCCATGATGCCGGTATCGCTTTGCACGATGACGGGTTCAATTCCCACTTTGCGGAAAATATTTTGATACGCTTTGTATTCGAGTTCGTAATGCTTGTCCAAATCTTCTTGCGAAGTGTGGAAACTGTAAGCATCTTTCATCAAAAATTCGCGGACGCGGATAAGACCGCCGCGGGCACGTGCTTCATCGCGGTATTTCGTTTGAAATTGATAAAGCATCACCGGAAGTTGTTTATAGCTTGAAACGACATAGCGGACGAGATCGGTAATCGCTTCTTCGTGCGTCATCGCAAGAACCATATTGTGATTGTTGCGATCTTTGAAACGCAAAAGTTCTTCGCCGATAGCGGTATAACGTCCGGATTCGCTCCAAAGTTCTGCGGTTTGCACAACCGGCAAATTGACTTCGAGTCCGTCGATCGCATTCATTTCTTCGCGAATCAAATTTTCGATTTTTTTGAGAACGCGGAAACCCATCGGCAGATAGCTATAAATTCCCGTGGAAAGTGGCTTGATATAACCGCCGCGCATCAAAAAGATGTGGCTCGGCATAGTCGCATCGCTCGGCGTTTCGCGGAGCGTAGTATAAAAGAACTTAGAAAGCTTCATAGTGGACTAGAATTTAGAAAATTTACTACTTTATGCTAGACTAAAAATATGCCAAGGAGGCATTGAAATGAAATTACGTACTCTTGCGTTTGCAGCGTCGGCAGCCGCTTTGTCGGTTTCGCTTTCGGCTTGCAACTCGGGAAAGTCTGAATCGGTAAAAGTGGATTCAAATGCTGCAGACGATGTGAAAATGGCTTATATGCTCGGTTCACAATTCGGCGCGCAAACTTATACCGTCGAAACGGAACAACTCGAATTTAAAATGGATGAAGCGGAATTTTACGCAGCTCTCGAAGATGGATTTAAAATGGTGACGGACACCGCTTTTAAAATCAAGCATCCGGATTCGGTGATGGCTTCCATTGCGCAGAGTATGAATACGCGTGCGCGTTCCATTATGATGGCGAAAATGCCGCAGTTCAAGCAGGATTCGACGGATACCGTGACGGTGAAAGCGCCGAAAAAACCGGGTCCGATGCCATCAGAAATGATCAAAGATGCGTCGTATCTTTTGGGCGTTCAATTCGGTGCACAATTTGCTTCGATTAAGCAGCAATCGGGCGCAGAAATGAATTTGGAAGCTTACAAACAAGGCGTCCGTGATGCCCGCGCTCGCGCTGCGGATACGACGATTCAGTTAAAACTTTTGCCGGATACACTTCAAGCGGTAAGCCAACGTCTTCGCGATAAAATTATGGAAGAACGCAAAGCGTTGATGGAAAAGCAAAAAGCAGAAGAAGAAGCGGTGAAGAAAGCGATTGAACCGCTCAAGGGCGATACTCTTGCTGACGGAACTCAAGCGAAATTAAATTTTGCGGTGAAGGCAACGGGCATTTCGGTTTCCGCAGAAAATTTACAAGCTTACGCTGGAAAGCCGCTCTTCGTTTTCTACTTCTCGACGACTTGCGGTCACTGCCGCCACGCGACTCCCGAAGTGAAAGAAATCGCATCGCAATTTAAGGAAATTAAATCCATCGCTATCGCAAGCGGTGGCAATTCCAAGCGCGATGTGCGCAGTTATATCGATGAATTCAAATTGGATGAAGCGGGAATTGATGTCTTCTTTGACGAATCCCGCGAATTCGGTGAACTTTACAGCGATGGCTACGTTCCGAAAGTTTACGTCGTCAAAGCGGACGGTTCTTTGATGACTTTCAAAAACTTTGAAGCGCAGAAGGATTCCATTAAAGCGGAACTTGGCAAGTTGAAGTAATTGTAAAAAGTTAACGCAGACATTTTGGAAAAGTGCGCACCCGCCCGCAGGGCGGGCGCGGAAGTAACACCCCCGCGAAGCTCCGCTTCGCGGGGGTGTTTTTTTGAAAAAGCAATTTTCATTCTAAATCAAAAATTTTTCAAAAAATTTCTCGGGAAAATAATTTACCTGCTCATTTGTTTGTCAAATTTGCAAGTTTCTTGGCATTTTCTGTTATGAAAAAGGTGAGTATCATCGCTTTGAACTCTTATTCACTTCCAAATCACCGCTAAATTCGGCGATACTATTGAAGAAAGTGGGTAAATGTGGTTATATTTGTATTGTTGTGGATTAAAATGGGTAATTTCTAAATGGAATTGAACGAATTCATAGGGCAAGCCAAAACGGCTCTCGACGAAAAGGGACGGACTCCCGTTCCTAGGGAATTTCGTCGTGTACTCTCGGATGAAGAGTGCGAGTCATTGATTGTGTCCTTTGGAGAAGCGGATTCTTTGATCTTGTGGACGATTGAAGAATATCGTAAGTTCACCGCTCATTTAGAAGCGCGCCCAGCGACCAAGAAGAACATTGATTTTCGCCGTCGTTTCAAGGCAAATTCGCATTTGGTGGTTTTAGACAAACAAAACCGCATTTTGCTTTCGAAAGACGACAAAGTCCGAGCCAAACTAGAAGGCGAAGTCCTCTATGTGGCGCGTTCGGGCAAGTCGGCGGAACTTTGGAATCCGGTAATCTACAACTCGAAGTTTGGCTTCAATTCAGAAGAAGACTTGAAGGAGTTCGACGACGGATTCTTTGACGATGTGTCTTCGGGGTCGGCAGATGAAAATCGCTGAATATCATTCCCCAGTTCTGTTTGAAGAATGCATGAAGGCTCTAATTTGGGACCCGAATGGCGTTTATGCGGATTGCACTCTCGGCGGAGGCGGCCATTCCGAAGGCATTTTAAAACGCCTCTCGGCTGCGGGACATTTGCATTCCTTTGACCGCGATCCCGAAGCAATCGCGTACGCAACGCAAAGACTTTCGCCGTTTTCTTCTCAAGTAACATTTCATCCGGTGCCGTTTGGCAGACTAGCAGATGAAGTTCAACCGAATTCGCTTTCGGGGATTTTATATGACTTGGGAATCAGCAGTCATCAGGTCGATGACGATGCGCGCGGCTTTACTTTCCAAGGGACAAATCCGATTGATTTGCGGATGGATTCGCGTTCGGATTTTAGCGCACAAGAATGGTTACGCACAAATTCACCTGAAGCGATGACGAAAGCGTTTAAAGAAAATGCGGATTTGGATCGTGCGTACAAATTAACTTTGAATATTCAAAGCGTTATAGCAGATTTGAAAACGCCGATTTTGCCGCAGCATATCAAGTCTGCGGTGGAAAAAACTTATCCGGATCGAATGCGCGATGTCAACAGCATTCTCGCCCGCGTTTTCCAAGCGATTCGCATGGAAGTGAATTCGGAATTGGACGAAATCCGTTCGAGTATGCGGGCAGCCGTCGATGCGTTAATTCCGGGCGGGCGTCTTGTCGTCATCACTTATCATTCGGTGGAAGATCGCACGGTGAAGCTCACTTGCGCCGAATTTGAACGTGCTTGCATTTGTCCGCCGCAATCTCCCGTATGCCTTTGCGGGGGAAATCATCAAAAATTAAAGAAAGTTTTGCGGAAACCGGGACTTCCGAGTGCAGAAGAAATTGCGCGGAATCCGCGGGCTCGTTCTGCGAAATTGAGGGTGTACGAAAAAGTATGACAAGACTCTTCTACGCCCATAAATTCTTGACGACGGTTTTCGTCTTAATCTGCTTAGGAATTATCCTTTGCGGGTATCTTTGGATGCAAAATCGCTACGAAGCAATCGCGACCGAAAAAGCTGCGCTCGTGCGCCAAATTTCAGATCTCCGCGGACAAGTTGTGCTTCGCGAACTTGAAAATAAAGAGCTTTCTTCTTTGGATCGCATTGCAAAAGTCGCTCCGCTTTTGGGATTGGATTATGCGCAGGTTCCTCGTAAAATCAAAAAAGTGGGGGATCGTTAAATGCGTTTAAGTCGGATGTCTTGGGTGATTTTATTGACGATTGCGATTTGGTTTGTGATGTTAGGACGCACATTCCAAATTCAAGTTATCGATAGCGATAAGTACACGAAAATTGCGAATATGCATGCGCGCGACCGCGCTATTCGAAAGGCTCCGCGTGGACGCATTCTCGACCGTAACGGAAGAATTTTTGCGCAGAGCATTCAAGAACGCGTGGGCGAATCGAATCGCACCGAAGACCGTCGCATTTTCCCGCAAGGCGTTTTAGCGTCGCAATTAATCGGGCAAGTGGGCCGCGACGGACAAGGACTTTTTGGACTCGAATTTTTGTTTGAAGATAAATTCCGCGGAACGGACGGTTGGCAAATGCGCATTTTAAATAGCAAGCGTCATGTGCAAGCGGGACGCATCCAAGATGGCGCTGATCCGATTCCGGGAAAAGATTTGGTGTTGACGATTGACCGCGATATTCAAGAAATCGTGGAAAAAGCTTTGAAAGATGGCGTGGAAACTTATCACGCCGAAAGCGGAAGCGCTGTCGTCGTCGATCCTTATACCGGCGAAATTTTAGCGATGGCGAGTTATCCGACTTTTGATCCGAATGCGCCGATTAGCGCAGCATCGCGGGCGAAGCGCAATGACATCGTCACTCTTGCTTACGAACCGGGTTCGACATTTAAAGCGATTACGGCAGCGACTGCAATTGAAACGCATTCTGTAAATCCAGAAACGATTTTTAGCGGAGAAAAGGGCGCGTGGAATGCGGGCAACGGCATTATTATTCACGATGACGGCAGACGCGATCACGGCGATCACAATATGACGGGCGCGATGGCGGTTTCGTCGAATATCATTTTTGCAAAAATCGCAGATAGTATCGGCGATAAAAAATTCTACAGCTATGTGCGCGATTTTGGATTTGGCTCGAAGACGGCGATTGAACTCCCCGGCGAAGAAAGCGGACTCTTAAAACCGCCGCATACGTGGAGTGGTCGCACGGGAAAAACGATGGGCTACGGCCACGAAATTTTGGTGACGCCGATTCAAATGGTGATGAGCTATTGTGCGATTGCAAATGGCGGCATTTTGTATCAGCCGACGATTGTGAAAGCGTGGCGTTCATTAGAAGGCGATACTTTGGAACTTCAAAAACCGATTCAAGTGCGCCGAGTCATTTCGGAAAAAACTGCAGCGCGTGTGCGTTCAATGCTTCGCGAAGTGGTGGAAATTGGAACGGGTAAACGCGTCAATTCGCAGAAACTTTCGGGAATTGCGTTCGGCGGGAAAACGGGAACGGCAGAAAAGTACAATAAAGAATTGCGCCGTTACGATCATACGCGGCAAGTGGCTTCTTTTATCGGGCTTGCGCCTGCAGAAAATCCGCGTTACGTTTGCATGGTTTTAATGGATGATCCGAAAGGGCAAACTTCGGGCGGTGCGACTTCGGGTCCGATTTTCCGAAAAATTATGGAAGGCATTTATTACGGGCCATCGATTTCACCGTTGCCGTATAATTTGGCGAATGTTTCGGTTCACGAAAATTGCAATGTCGAATTTGTCGGGCTCCCGAGAACGGAAGCGAAAAATCAAGCGGAAAGCCGGAAATGCCCAGTCACATTTGAAGGCGAAGGCTCAACGGTAATCGCTTCGGAATATGATTTTGAAAATAGCGGGCGGAAGCTGCGTCTTGGCACATTGAATGTGCAAAAGATGCCGAATTTAGCGGGGCTTACGTTACGCGATGCGTTGGAACAAATCGGAGAACTTTCGGGTTCAATTGAATACGAAGGCGTGGGACGCGTGAAGAAACAATATCCTGCTCCCGATGCGGTCATTAAACGCGGTGAAAAATTTAAGCTCATTCTTTCTGAGAAAGGTTAGGTGATATGCTTTCTGAAACCATTCTGAAGAATTTGAAAATTCAAGGACTTTGCGATGATTCTCGCAAGGTAAAACCGGGCGATTTGTTTTTTGCAATGCCTGGAGAACAGTCTGTCGATTTTGCACGAAACGCTTTGAGTCAAGGCGCGGTAGCTGTTGTCGGCGAATGCGAAGCGCCGCAAGATCTCGCAAGCAAATGGATTTTAGTTCCGAGCGTCAAAGAAGAACGCGCATCGGTTGCAAAAATTTTCTATCACGATCCGTTTTCAAAACTTTCGGCGCATGCGGTCACAGGAACAAACGGAAAAACGACGAGCGCATTTTTAATGGAATCGATGCTTTCGAGCGATGGCAGAAAAACCGCTCTCGTTGGAACGATTTGCAAAAAAATTGGCGACAAAGTAATCGCTTCGAATTTGACGACTCCCGGCATTTTGGAATTGTATGCGTTTGCAGCAGATGCTGTCGCTGCGGGCTGCACCGATTTTGTGATGGAAGCTTCTTCGCATTCTCTGCATCAAGGACGCGTTCAAGGCATTCGTTATCGGAGTGCGCTTTTCTCCAATTTGACCGAAGATCATTTGGATTATCACAAGACGATGGAAAATTATTTCCAAGCGAAAAAACTTTTGTTCACCAAGTACTTGGCGGAAGATGGCGTCGCGGTAATCAATGTGGACGATGAATATGGAGAACGTCTTTTCCAAGAAATTGCGACGAAAAAAATTTCGGTTTCGCGTCTTGGAAAATCGGGTGCGATGATTGCGCCTACTGCAATTCAAAGTTCCGAAGACGGTTTGATTTTGACGGTGCCTGCGATTGCAGAAACGCCGATTGAAACAGCACTTGTCGGCGAATTTAATGCGGACAATGTTCTCTTGGTCATGAGTTGGGCAAAAGCGATTGGCATTTCGGAAGCGTCAATTCGCAAGGCGCTCAAAACGGTAAAAGTGCCGGGGCGTTTTGAAATGACATTTAACGATGGAAATCGCCGCGTCATCGTGGACTATGCGCATACTCCCGATGCGTTGGAACGCGTTCTGCGCGTTGCGCGCTCGCTTACGAAAGGAAAACTTTCTGTCGTCTTTGGTTGCGGCGGAGACCGCGATCGCAATAAGCGTCACATCATGGGCGCCATCGCCGAAAACGGAGCTGATTTTGCTTGGGTCACTTCGGATAATCCGCGGACCGAAAAGCCCGAAGCGATTATCGAAGACATTGTGAGCGGTATGCATTCGGATCATTTTAAAGTCATCGTTTCGAGAGAAGAAGCGATTCGCGAAGCGTGCCACGCAATGCAATCGGGAGATTTTCTCGTCGTCGCGGGCAAAGGCCACGAAAATTATCAAATCATCGGAAAGACGAAACATCATTTTGATGATCACGAAATTATTCTGCGGGAGATGCACTAATGCAAAATTTGGATTTGACAATCGCAGAACTTTGCGAAATTCTAGAAAGCGAACCGGTCGGTGTTTCGCCGCGAATGGCAAAGCGCAAAGTCAAACTTTGCTTGGATAGCCGCGAAGCGGGTCCGGGTGTTGTCTTTTGGCCGTTAAAAGGCGGCCGCTTTGATGGTCACGATTTTATTTCGGATGTGATGAAGAAAGGAGCATTGATGAGT
The DNA here is from genome assembly GCF_003148885.1 of Hallerella porci. Classification (NCBI taxonomy): domain Bacteria; kingdom Pseudomonadati; phylum Fibrobacterota; class Fibrobacteria; order Fibrobacterales; family Fibrobacteraceae; genus Hallerella; species Hallerella porci. The sequence goes on from NZ_QGHD01000014.1 coordinate 35,879, forward strand.
GTGATGGATGCAGACCGCGCAGGAGATTCTTTGTCGGATGTTTATGTTCCCGTGGACGATTCGAATAAAGCGCTCCTCAAGCTTGCGAAAGGTTATCAGCGTAAATTCAAATTGAAAAAAATCGCCGTCACCGGTTCGAATGGAAAAACGACGACGAAGGAAATGCTCAAAGCAATTCTTTCTTCGGAATTTAAAACGATTGCAACCGAAGGAAATTTCAACAATCAAATCGGCGTGCCGAAAACAATTTTCCGTTTTAAGCATAGCGATGAAGTCGCTGTCGTCGAAATGGGAACGAGCGCACCGGGAGAAATTCATCCGCTGTCGATGACTGTGGAACCTGACATCGCTGTGATTACAAATGTCGGCGCAAGTCATTTGGAACATCTCGGCAATTTGGATAATGTCTTTAAAGAAAAAGTGACGATTGCAGATGGCTTAAAGAAAGGCGGCCTTTTGGTGGTAAACGCAGACGATTCTCGCCTTTCAAAATTGCGCACAAATAAAAGTTATCGCGTTCTCACTTTCGGCATTAAACGCGGCGTCATCAAACCGGAAAATCTCACGTGGGATGCGAACGCTTGCGCGAGTTTTAAAATCGGACGGACGGAATTTCATTTGAATGTTCCGGGCATTCACAATGTTTACAATGCGCTCGCAGCGATTGCGGTCACCACATCGATGCGGATGTCGAAAGCAAAAGTTTCTGCGGCATTAGAAAAATTCCACGCAGCAAATATGCGAATGGAAATTCGAAATGGCGCAGGCATTAAAGTGGTTTCGGATTGTTATAACGCCAATCCGTCTTCGACGAAAATGGCGCTCCAAACAATCGGCGCACTTTCTAATACAAATCGTAAAATTGCGATTCTCGGCGATATGTTGGAACTTGGCGAAAAGTCCGAAGAATTGCATCGTGAAATTGGTGAAATGGTTCCGCAGATGCATTTTGATATGCTTATCTCAGTGGGAAAACTCAGCCAAAATATGCAAGCGGGTGCGCTCGCCGCAGGAATGGATGCCAAGTCCGCTTTGCATTTTGACACGGTGCAAAAAGCCATTGAATTTTTGGAAGGTAATGTGCACTTCGGTGACATTCTTCTTGTCAAAGGTTCGCGCGGCATGAAGATGGAACAAATCGTCGATAAATTACTTCGCTTAGAGCCGGCTGCAGTTACCAAAGGTTAATGCATGAAAAAGTGGCTTGCGTCCTATTTGAGTTTTGATAAACCGATGCTTTTAGCAATGGTCGCATTGCTTGCGCTCGGTGTTTACGTCATTTACAGTGGAAGTAATTTCCATGCGACAGAACTCGGGCGCCCCTCTTATTATTATGCGATGAATCATTTGAAAGTCATCGCTCTCGGTTTTGTGGCGATGGGAATTGTGACAGCAATCGATCATAAATTGTGGCACGATATTGCGCGTCCCGTATTTATTCTTTGCTTAGTCGGACTCATTCTCGTAATCATTATGGGCGCTGTGACAAAAGGAGCTGCTCGCTGGTTAACGATTGCGGGTTTTTCCATTCAGCCCGCAGAACTCATGAAAGTTGCGATGTTTGCTTATATGGCGCGGCGGCTCTCGGAATTGGGCGATGCCATCGTGGATTTAAAACGCGGCATGATTCAACCGCTAGTAACTCTTGGCATCGTCGCCGTTTTGATTCTTTTGCAACCGAATTTTTCGATGACGTTGATGATTGGCGTTTCGACATTTGTGCTTTTATTTGTCGCAGGCGCACGGCTAAAATATCTGGGTGGCGCATTAGCACTCTGCGGAATCCTTGTGCTCGGCGTTGGACTTTCGGCTTCGTATCGCTTGAAACGTTTAACCGTCTTTTTGCATCCGGAAGAGCATTTGAGCGGCGGCGGATATCAGTTGTATAATGCGCTCGTAAGTCTTGGACACGGCGGCATCACCGGCACAGGAATCGGACAAGGAACGCAAAAATTGGGATTCCTTCCAGAGTCGTATAAAGACGTTGCCTTTAGCCTTCTCGGCGAAGAACTCGGATTTTTAGGAACGAGTTTTGTGCTTATCCTTTTTGGCCTTATTGTTTATCGCGGATTTGTCATCGCTCAAAATGCGAAGACGCGCTTTGCCAAATATTTTGCGACGGGTTTAACTTGTGCGCTTGGGCTCAATGTCATCTTGCATGTTTTTGTGAATACCGGACTCATGCCGACGACAGGACAACCGCTCCCGTTTATCAGTTACGGCGGAACCAATTTGCTGGTTTCGATGATTTCTGTGGGAATTCTTTTAAATATTTCGCGGCCGAATACGGGCTTAAATATCGATGAACCGCGGAGTATTGTACAAACGATGAAGGTGGCATAATGAAACAGAAGAAATTTTTATTTGCATGTGGCGGAACCGGTGGGCACGTTTTCCCGGCGGTAGCGATTGCCGAAAGTTTGAAAAAAGCGGGAATTGAAAATATCTCGTTTGCAGGCCGCAAAGATTCGATGGAATCGCGACTTGTAAAACCGTATTTTGAATTTGACGAAATCTCGGCAGTTCCTCTTCACCGTGGTTCGTTTATGCAAAATTTAGGGCTGCCTTATAAATTATTGAAAGCAGTGCAAAGCGCAAAAGTCGTTTTGAAAAAACGGAAGCCCGATGTTATCGTTGCGACGGGCGGTTATGTTTCGCTCCCCGTTGTCATTGCTGCAGGCCGCGCAAAAATTCCGGTTTATATTCAAGAGCAAAATGCAGTCGCTGGCGTGGCGAATAAAATTGGCTCTCATTATGCGAAGAAAATTTTTGTCACTTCAAAAGATGCGCAGAAATTTTTCCCGTCGACCGAAACGATGGTCTTCGGAAATCCAGTTCGCGAATTGCCGAAAATTGAAAATCTTCCGCGTCCAAAAGAATATCGCGACGGCACAAAAACTTTGCTCATCGTCGGCGGCTCGCAAGGAGCCCGCGGCATTAACGTCAAAATGGAAGAAGCGCTTTCGCAAATCGCCGAAAGAAAAGACATTTCGGTGGTGTGGCAAGTCGGTGCAAAAAATTTCGATGAAATTTGCGCACGCATTCAGATTCCAGAAAATGTTTCGGTGAAAGCATTCCTCGATAACATTTACGCTTACATGGGTCATGCGGATTTAATCGTGAGCCGCGCAGGCGCTTCAACTCTTGCAGAAATTCTCGCATTCGGAAAACCGTCGATTCTTTTCCCGTTCCCATTTGCGACTGCAAACCATCAAGAATTTAACGCACGCGTTGTTGAGAAAGCGGGCGCTGCTCTCGTTGAACTCGATAACGATCCCAATGATTTGTGGAACAAAGTACAAAGTCTTCTTTCGAATGCAGAAAAATTAAATCAGATGGCGTCAGCAGCAAAATCCATCGGCATGCCCGACGCAGCCGATCAAATCGCCAAAGTCATTTTGGAAGCGGAGTGCTAATATGAATTTGATTCCGAGCAGTCGCGTAAAAAGGTTGCATTTTGTGGGCATTGGCGGAGCTGGAATGTCTGGCATTGCCGAAGTGCTTTTTGAAAATGGTTTTGTGGTTACAGGAAGCGATACCGGCGACGGTCCTGCCATTGAATATTTGAAAAATTTAGGCATTGAAATTTTCCCGACTCACGATGCGAAGAATGTGGAAAACGCAGACCTTCTCGTTTATTCGTCGGCGGTGAAAATGGACAATCCTGAAATTGTCGAAGCGAAAACTCGCCGCATTCCGGTAATTCGCCGCGCAGAAATGCTCGGAGAATTGATGCGTTTAAAATACACTCTCGCAGTTTCGGGAACGCATGGAAAGACGACGACCACATCGATGCTCGGCGCCATTTGGGAAGCCGCAGGCGAAGATCCCACTGTGATTGTCGGCGGCGTGGTGAAAGGAAAGGGCAGTGGCGCAAAAGTCGGCCGTGGACGTTACTTGATCGCCGAAAGCGATGAATTCGATCGCAGCTTCCTTTCGATGATGCCTTCGTCGGCAATTATCACCAACATCGACCGCGAACATTTGGATACTTACGGCACTTTAGATGCGATTAAAGATGCTTTCGTCGCCTTTGCGAATAAAGTTCCGTTCTACGGACAAGTCGTCGTTTGCATCGATAATCCCAATATTCAATCGGTGCTCACGCGTTTTACAAAGCCCGTGGTGACTTATGGATTTAGCCGCCAAGCGATGTATCGCGCGGATAATGTCCACATGGAAAATGGCATTTCGCGATTTGAAGTTTTCAAAAACAACGAAAGCTTAGGGGAATTTACTCTGAAAATTCCGGGCAAACATAATGTGCTCAATGCGACGGCGACGATTGCGCTTTCGCACGAAGAAAATATCGCACTTGAAATTGTTCGGAAAGCGCTTTCGGAATTTACAGGAGTTAAACGCCGCTTCGAATTCATCGGCGAAGAAAACGGCATTCTCGTCTACGATGATTATGCGCATCATCCGACGGAAACGGCTGCGACTTTGCAAGGCGCCCGCGATACGTTCCCCGATAAACGCATTGTCGTCGTTTTTCAACCGCATCTTTACACGCGGACTCGTGATCAATACGAAGCCTTCGCCGAAGTCTTTGCAAACTGCGACGAACTCATCACTCTCGAAATTTACAAGGCGCGGGAACAACCGATTCCGGGCGTTTCGGGAAAATTGATTACGGACACAGCAATTGCCCGCGGACATCAAAACGCCAAATTTGTGAAGACAAAAGAAGAAGCGATTGAAGTTTTAAAGCAAGACGCGAAGCCAGGAGATCTCGTGCTTTTCATGGGCGCAGGTGATATCTGGAAAGCGGAACGTCCGTTCTTGGAGGCTTTGAAAAAGTAATGGCGCGTTTAGGCTACAACGCTATCCGGAAAAAGGAAATGCGTCGCGAAAAACGTCATCAGACGATCGCGGGTATTTTCGGCTGGATGAAAAAGAAAGGCTGGAAGCTTTTTCTTGTCTTTGCGATTGTAGCCGTTGCGATTTGGCAAGGTTGGAGTTTCATTCGAAAACTGAATCCGGCAGAATTGCGCACGTTGAAAACGGTTGAAATTAACGGCAATCGAATGCTCACATGGGAAGAAATCCTGCAAACTGCAGGATTAGAAACCGGAATGCCGATGTCCGAAATCAACGCGGACAGTGTGAAAATTCGATTGCTTGCGTTACCGTTATTGCACGACGCAACGGTGGATGTTGGAATTTTCCGCAAGGTTACGATTACCGTGAGCGAAACGACGCCTCTCATGCAAACTCTCGAAAAGGGTCAGTGGAAAGCGTATTCCGAACGCGGACAACAACTGCCGATTGCGACAGGTGCGCGCTTGGATTATCCGGTTGCAACCATTCAACGCAGCCGCGAAATCAAACCGATTGCGAGTTTCTTAGCAGCGATGCGCTCTGCCGATGAATCGCTTTACCGCGAAGTTTCGCAAGTTGCGCTCGACGAAAAATTGCATGCGATTGAAGTATTCTTTCGCAACGTCCGTTTTAAAGTTCTTTTCCCGATGGATAGCGTTTCGGGAAATGCGTTTGCCCATTACCGTTTATTGGTCGATGGACTTTCCTCAGAAATGGAAAAAGTGAAGTCATTGGATATGCGTTTTGAAGGTTTTGCTTATGCGTATCCGTCTGCTCAAGAGGTCAAATAATGGCTAAAGAAGAAAAATCCGGAAACGAAACGAACAAGAAAATTGTCTCCTTAGACATTGGCAGTTCGAAGATCGGAGTCTTTATCGGCGAAATCTTGGAAAATGGCAAAGTCCGAATTTTGGGCTTTGGAAATCCTGTGATGAAGAAAGGCGACGATAATGAACTTGAAGCCACCGTGAATGCGCTCAAGAAAGCGGTAGTAGACGCAGAACTTTCGAGCGGCGTCGATGTCAAAGAAGTTTACGTCGGAATCGCGGGCAGCAGCGTGCGTTCTCTTGTCAGTCGTGCGAGAATTCCTTTGCGCGACTTTGAAGGCGTTGTGACCAAAGAAGCGATGAATCGAGTCGTTGAGCAGACGAGTCAAATGGTGCAATATCCCGCCGACTTAGATATTATTCATGTGCTTCCGGGCGATTATTCTATCGATGATCGCGAAGGCATTAAAAATCCGTTAGGCATGGAAGGCGCAAGTTTAAGTGTCGAAACGCTCTTGGTAATGGCTCCGCGCGGAATTATTCGCACGATTCATAAAGCGGTAGAAAGCGCAGGTCTTGTTGTGAAAGGACTCGTCTTGGAACAACTCGCCGACGCTTGCTGCGTTTTGTACAAAGATGAAAAAGAATTGGGCGTTGCCATCGTTGATATCGGAGCGACCTCTACCGATATTGCGGTTTTCAAAGATGACAAAGTCGTTTACACTTCGTCGTTTAATGAAGCGGGAAATTCAATTACCAATGACATCGCTTACGGTTTAACGACGCCGATTGAAAGCGCCGAAGAAATCAAAAAAGAACACGGCACTTGCTTCCGCTCCAATCTTTTGGACGACAGCAAATTTACGGTCCCGGGAATCGGTGGACGCTCGGGCAAAGAATGCAGCACAAAACATTTGGCTTATATTATTTACTGCCAAATTTATAACATCTTAATGAAAGTCCGCGCCGATTTGGAAGCGCAGAATTTCTTGAACAAAAAGAAAAAAACGGAAAATGAAAATCCCGAAGAAAAGGGAGTTTTCAATGGAAAAGATGATGTTGTCAAAAATTTAGGCGCAGGCATCGTCATCACCGGAGGAACTGCACAGTTGAAAGGCATCTTAGAACTTGCCGAACAGATTTTCGACGATGTAGAAGTGCGTCTCGGCGCTCCGCAAAAGAATGAATCGGGCTTTAGTGAAATTTTAAGTATGCCGCTTTATTCAACGGGTGTTGGACTTTTGAACTATGCCGCTCAAAATGAACAACCGCGCGGAAAACGTGAAACGCAGACGACAAAAATTGTCAGCGCTGTTGGCAGCAAATGGAAGCGTTTCAGCTCTTGGATTGGACAATACATTTAAAAGTTTAAACATAAAAACAGGGAGAAACAAATGAACGAAGAACTCAACAACATGATTCCGGAAGATTCCGAAGTCAGACACATTATCGACGCGAGTGGTGCAGATCACAAGGCGAAGATTAAAATCATCGGTGTCGGTGGCGCTGGCGGAAACGCGGTGAACCGCATGGTGAAAATGAATATCAAAGATGTTGAATTCATTTCCATCAACACGGATGCTCTTGCGCTCGACAATAATCTTGCCGACGAAAAAATCGCCATCGGTCAGAAGACCACAAAAACTCTTGGCGCTGGCGCAAAGCCCGAAATCGGCCGTCAAGCTTTGATGGAAGATAAGGATCTCGTCGAAAAGAAATTAGAAGGCGCCGATATGATTTTCATCTCGGCAGGAATGGGCGGCGGAACGGGAACGGGTGCAGCTCCCGTTGTCGCTGAAATCGCTCACAAGCTCGGCATCTTGACCGTGGCCGTGGTGACAATGCCTTTCAAATGGGAAGGTCCGATTCGTCGTCGCAACGCCGAAAAAGGTCTTGCAGCTCTTCGTAAAAATGTTGATTCGATTATCGTCATCAACAATCAGCGCATTTTGGATGTCATCGAAAAGACGACTTCTATTGCCGACGCTTACCTCAAAGTGGATGAAGTTCTCGGAAACGCTGTCCGCAGCATTTGCGACATTATGTTCATTCACGGAACGATTAACGTGGACTTTAACGACGCCCGCACAATTATGTCGAACGGCGGCGCTGCTTTGATGGGAACAGGAACTGCATCGGGCGAAGGCCGCGCATTGAAAGCCGCGCAAGATGCAATTACTTGCCCGCTTTTGGACAACATCAAAGTCTGCGGTGCATCGGGCGCTCTCATCAATGTTTCCCACGGCGAAAATTTCTCGATGGTGGAATACAGCGAAGCGTTGGATTACTTGTATCAGCAAATCGGCGAAGACAATGAACCGAATATTGTCGCAGGCGATGTAACGATTCCAGAACTCGGTGACCGCGTAAGCATCACCGTGATTGCAACCGGCTTTGAAAAAGAAAGCTACGGCGAAGCTACAGCAACTTCTGCGCAAACTGCTTCGGCTCCTGTGCAAGCTGGCCCGCATATTGAAAAATCCATTCCGCGTACAAACCGTATGGATTTTGCAAAAATGGCAACCGAAGAAATGGAAGAAGTGCAAAAGCCCGCGCCGGTGCAAGCTGCTCTTGTGCAACCGCAGCCTGTCCGCGTAGAACAACCTGCGATGGAAACCGCTTCGGAAACGGCTCGCATGTCGGTGATTCGCCCTGTCGAAGAAACGCGCGCCGAAACTTCTTCTGTTCCGGTCTTTACTTCGCATTTTGTAAGCTCAAATTTCGAAGCGACAAAGCCCGCTGTTCGTGAAGAAGAACGCACTCTTGCGCAGACAATGCCGATGCCGAAAATGACGATGCAAACTGCAACTATTAAGTCTGCAAAAGTAGAATCGCCGGAATACGCTTCGGAATCAAAGATGAGCGAAGGCGGAAGACTTCCTGCCTACATGCAAAGCTTACCCGGAATTATGTCGGAAAATGAATTCTAAATAAGTCTCCACAACAACAAAAGACTGGTGCGGTTTCCCTGCTGTGCCAGTCTTTTTTGATGGAAAAAAATAAAAAAAAATTATTCGATATTCATCGTTTGTTCGCGAATCGTTTCCACGCTATCTTTCAAACGAATGGCGAGTGCCGCAATTTTTGCACTCTGACATTTTGTTGCGAGGGTATTTGCTTCGCGGCCCATTTCTTGTAAAATGAATGTGAGTTTTTTCCCTTGATTTGCGCCGAGTTCCAAAGTCGAAAGGAAAAGTTTATTGTGACTTTTGAATCGCGTAATTTCTTCGTTAATATCTAAACGGTCTGCGATGACGCTCGCTTCTTGCGTGACGCGGACGGGATCTAAACCCGCTTCGCCGACCAAAGCCTTCAACCGTTCTTCAAATTTCTGCTTCCATTCGACAATGCGTTCCGGATCTAAAACGCGGACTTCGTCGAGAACTTTATCCATTTCATACACGCGGGCTTCGAGATCTTTTTTCAAATTCAGCCCTTCTTTTTCGCGCATTTGCATAAGCGATTGCAGCGCACGATTTAAAGAAGCGTGAATTAAATCTTCCATTTCTTTTTGATCGGCTTCGGAATTGTAAACGAGCACATTCGGCAGCGAAAGCACTTGTTCCAAAGTCGGTTCCCCCGAAAGACCGTATTTCGTTTTAATGTCTTTCGCAATTTTCAAATAGGCTTCGACCGTTTCCGTCGAATATCCTGTCGGAACCGAAGCTCCATCGTTATCGCCCAAAGAAATGGTCAAATTGACAGAACCGCGAGCGAGAATTTTTTTAACATCTTCTTTCAAACTAAATTCTAAATAAGAAAGCGCTTTCGGAAGGTGACAAGAAATTTCTAAAAAGCGATTATTCACCGAACGCACTTCAACAGAACACAATGCGTTGTGAAACTTAAATTCATCTTTACCGTAACCGGTCATCGAAATAATAGCCATAAAAAAAATATAGCAAATAAAGACGATGCTGTTTATTCTTTGCGTTTCACCATCGCGATGACGCGTTCTGCGCCCAAATTGACGAAGCCAATTTTTGTCAAAAGTTGACTAAGAGTGTGATCGTTCACGGTGACGATTTTTTCAATTTCCAAATGTTCTGCTTCGGCGAGGCGAACAAAATCGCGGTAAGTGAAGCAATGAATATTAGGAGTTTCGTACCATTCATACGGAAATTCGGGCGACTTCGGCATGCGTCCGTGATAGCAAAGCGCCCAACGCATTTCCCACGAACCAAAATTGGGGAAAGTGATAATTGCGTGTTTTGCAATGCGCATAATTTCGCGGAGCATTAAACGCTGATTTCTCACTTCGGGCAAAGTGCGATTGAAAACGGCGTAATCAAAACTGTTGTCTGCAAACGATTGCAGCGCTTCCAAGTTCAACTTCTTTTCGATCACAGGAACGTCGCGTTCTATGCAGCCGAGAATATTGGCAAAATTTTTTTCGACGCCGACGCCGGTGACTTTTTTCTTTTGCCAAAGCGAATCGATTAAAAGTCCATCGCCTGCGCCTAAATCCAAAATGCGCGCTTTCGCAGGAATCAAAGAATCGATAATTGAAATATCTTTTTCGCTGTGGAACGCCGGAGTTCCAGTCGATTTTGCATTGCCGATTTGACCGCCGAGAAAACGCGAAACCGCCATGCCGAGGGCGCCGCATTCGATTAAAAATCCATCGTGACCAAAATTCGTGTCGAGTTCCAAACTGGTGACGACTTTGCCATCGTTTAAAAGCGCTTCGGTAATTTTCCGCGATTCGTTGGGCGGGAAAAGCCAATCCGACGAAAGATTCACATTGAGGAATGTCGATTGCACATTCTGAAATGCTTTTTCTAACGAACCGTATTCTGTCGCAAGGTCAAATGTATCCGTTGCGTGTGCAATATGAAGATAACTATTCGCGTCAAATCTTTCGACAAATTTTGTCCCTTGATGATCCAGATAAGTTTCAAGAGATGAACCCGAATAAAATTTTTCGGGATGTTCAATGCGAATATCCGAACGGGTGAAACGCGTCTCCATGCCTTTTGCCGAAAGGTATGTAATGTGGGCGAGTTTCCGCGCATTCGCAAGTCCTATCGCCGGAATTTGCTTGTCGTAATAATCGCCGTTATTGTAATTCGGATCTTGCGTAATCACATCGCGTCCGACGATTTCAAAACCGAGAGCTTGCGCCGAGAATCCGGGAGACGTTGCGATTAAAATGACGCGGTCGATGATTTCGGGATAATAAATTGCCCACTTCATCGCTTGGAAGCCGCCCATCGAGCCGCCGATGACGCAATAAAAACTTTGAATGCCGAGAGCGTCGGCGAGTAACTTTTGTGCGTGAACCATATCGCCGATGGTAATCGTTGGGAAACTAGAACCGTAAGGCTTTCCCGTGCGCGGGTCAATACTTGCGGGCCCCGTAGAACCTTTGCAGCCGCCGAGAACATTCGAACAGACGACGTAAAATTTATCGGTATCGACCGCTTTGCCTTTGCCGATGAGCGCATCCCACCAACCGACGTGCTTGTCATCGGGTTTGTAAAATCCTGCGACATGAGCGTCGGCGGTAAGCGGGGAACAAATCCAGATAGCGTTGGATTTATCTGCGTTCAATTTGCCGTAAGCTTCGTAACGGAGCGAAACTTCGGGGAGAGATTTTCCGCTTTCGAGGATAAAACCGTCTGGACCGAGGGGCAGTTTTTGATCGTGATATTCAACGGGTCCAATGCTATCTTTATGCAAATATTCACTCATACGCATAAATATAGTAAAGTTAGAAGCTAGGAGTTAAAAAATGCGTCGCAAAAATTTTTAGCGGATGACTAAAGCGGCGAGGGAAAGTTCTAAACCCATCCGGCTGTCGCAAATGCCGTTTTTAATTTCGCAGTCGAGTTCGCCTAAGCGTTTAATGACGCGGCACAAAAGAGGAATGGGCCAATTTAATGCTTTTCGCGGTTCGTTCAATTTATTTTCAAAAAGCCACGGATTCGCGCCGAGTTTTGCAGCGATTTCTTTCGCAGAAATTTTTCGGCTGAGCATTGTGTGAATGTGCAAAAGTCGCACTGCGTAAGCTTCGAGAGCGGCGACGATTTGAATGCCTTCGACGCCAGAATCCAAAAGTTCGCGGAGTTTTTTGGTGTAAGCAATCGGGTCGCGGTCACCGAAAGATTCGCGAATTTCGAAGGCGGCGATTTCCCTTTGCGGAGCAATCATCAATTTCGCTTGCTCCAAAGAAATGATTTTTCCTTCGGGATCGAGAAGAAGAATTTTTTTAATTTCGGAATCGATTAACGCTTGATTTGTTCCGAGAGCGTCGGCGATATATTCAGCGGCAAGCGGTTCTATGCGTCTGCCGAGATCGGTTTCGGTATGGAGCGTCACCCATTTCGCCATTTCATAATCGCGCGGCGATTTGCATTCTTTAACGGTTGCAATTCCCGAAAGAGCTTTATAAAGTTTGCTCGTCTTTAAAAGCTTTTCAAATTCAAGAAGTAAATTGGCGTCGGGTTTTGTCTTAAACCAATCTTCTAAGGCTGCAGAATCGCTCGCTTTTAACATTTCTGCATTGCGCAAAACGACGGATTGCTCCGTCGCAAAAAGCGAGCACGAATCACACGATTCAATAATCGCATCGGAAACCGATTGGACATTGGAATCGTTTGCAAAAATAATTTTGCGGGCAAGAGGATCGTCCTTGCGGTCGCCCAATGTTTTTTCAAGGAACTGCTCAATTAAGCGTTCCTTTTCAAATTCACTGTCGCCGATGAGGACGATAATCATTTATTGCACGTCCAAAATTTCAAAAAGATTTTTGCCTTTGGGCGTAATGACTTCTGCGATATCGCCTTTCTTTTTGCCGAGAAGCGCTTTTCCAATCGGACTTGTAAAACTGATTTTTCCGTTAATCGCGTCAACGCCTTCCGGAGAAACAATCATATAAGTGATTTGACGATTCGTCTTTTTATTCAAAAGTTTTACCGTCGCGCCGAATTTAATTTCGCCGCTTTTGCTCGCATCGTACTTGATGATGACAGCGCGTGCGACGCGGTCTTCCAAGTAGTTAATGCGGGATTCGATTTCGCCTTGGCGGTCTTTGGCTGCGTGATAAGCAAAGTTTTCGCTCAAATCACCTTGTGCGCGCGCTTCAGCGATTTCGTCGATGATTTTTGGACGTTCCACTTTTTTCAGTTGGTCCAATTCTTGTTTCAGTTGATCGTAGGTTTCTTGTGTTACAGGTATATTATCCATACCCAAAAAAGTATAAAATTTCAAAAAGAAACGCAGCGCTTTCTTCGAAAACTTTTGCGAAAAGCGGGAAAGTTTTGAAATGCGGAAAACGGATAACAAAAAATGCAAAACTTTCTACATTTTGAATGCCCGCGGAATTGGGTAAAGGAAGTTCAAATATGTTGACGATGCTGAAAGACGGTGGCGTTTGCTCGCCGAAAGGATTTACGGCTTGCGGTTTTACAGCTGGCATTAAAGCGAGCGGAAAACCGGATATGGCGCTTCTCAAAAGCGAACAAGCTGCGCGTTGCTTTGCAGTATTCACCACAAATAAAGTGAAAGCTGCGCCCGTTCTTTACGATAAATCGGTTTTGGAACATGCGCATTTTGCGTCGGCAGTTATCGTGAACAGCGGCAATGCAAATGCATGCACCGGCGAAAAAGGTTTTCGTGATAGTGCGCGTACCGCAGAACTTGTCGAAGATCAACTCGGGCTTGCGCCGAAGAGCGTTTTAGTTTGCAGCACCGGAGTCATCGGACATTTAATGCCGATGGACAAAGTGGAAAAAGCGATTCCGCATTTGATTCAAGGTTTGCACGAAAACGCTTCCGAAGAATTTGCGACAGCGATTCTTACAACAGACCGCGTCAAAAAATCTCTCGCCATTGAAATTGAAACGGCGAAAGGAAAAGTTACGGTGGGCGGTTGCTGCAAAGGCAGCGGCATGATTCATCCGAATATGGCGACGATGCTTGCGTTCATCACCACGGATCTCGGACTTCCGTTGGATTTCTTTGCCGAATTCCGCGCAGACATTTCGGATTCGTTTAATGCGATTACTGTCGATGGCGATATGAGTACAAATGATACATGCATTTTACTCGCCAACGGCGTCTCGGGAATTAAATATGAAGATCTTTCCATTAGCGAAAAAAGTGAATTCCGCGCTGCGTTAATGACTGTGATGAAAGAACTCGCAAAGAATATCGCCCGCGACGGCGAAGGCGCAACCAAGTTCATCGAAATTCGCATTGAAAAAGCAGAAAGTCATGCAGAATCCCTTAAAATGGCGCGCTTTATCGGAACAAGTAATTTGGCAAAGTGCGCGATGTTTGGCGAAGATCCAAACTGGGGGCGTATTCTTTCAAGCGCAGGATCGAGTGGCGTCAACATGATTGCAGACCAAACCGATCTTTACTTCGGCGATGTTCAAGTTCTCGCGGGCGGTCGTCCCTTAGAATGCGATCAGAAAAAATTGGAAGCCGTCGTGAAGCAACGCGAATACAAAGTCACTCTCGTTCTCAACATCGGCGAAGCCAGCGCTTCGGCATATACCTGCGATTTGAGTTACGAATACGTGAAAATCAACGCAGAATACACGACCTGATGTTCAATTTTTTGATTAGTGCGACTTGTCGCACTAATCATCTATGTCATATTTTTTTCAATTTCCCAGAATTTTTTTCATCGATAAAGGGAGCGTTAAAAATTTTTCTTCGAAATTTTTTTTGTTAAATCAATAATTTATGAGAAAAGACTTTTGTAGAATTTGATGAATAAAAAATGAAATTTTACAAACAAATTACATTCTAAACCTTGACACTTTTTCTGAATCAACTACATTACCGCCCGAACCTCCGAATAGGTGCGCATCCAAAAATTTTTTGGATGTGTTTTTTTTTCTAATCCTAAATGGAGGTCTCATGAATCAGTCTCAATCCAATCGCGATCACGACGGACTTTTTCGCTACGAATATAGCGAGCCGAAAAACGCAAAAGCTCTGCTGGACATTTGCCGGACAAGCAATCGAAATCTCGATGTGATGCTTGCGGATGTCAATCTCGACACACTGGAGCGCATTCCCGAAGGTTACAACGAGGTCGGAGAGCGCGGCGAAGCGGACGTCTGCTTCAAGGCAAAAATTTTCGGCGGAAAAGAAATCAACGTCGGAATCCTCATGGAACATAAGTCCAAAAGCGACAAAAAGGTTCTTGAGCAGATTGGAAGATACGCTATCAGGTTGATGAGAGACCGTGGTGCCGATATTTTTAGTTGGTTTCCGACCAAGGCGATTATCATTTATAACGGCCGTACAAGCTGGGATCCGCTTGCCGAATACCGCAAGAAGGAACGTGCCAAATTTAATGGCGCAGATCTTCCATACGAATGCGTTCTGGTAAACTTGGCCGATGTCAACGAAAACGCTTGCCTTTCTTCCAACACGCCCTCCGCAGCAATTGTCGCCATCGCTATGAAGTACGCCTTTAACCCAGAGGGATTTAAAGCGGCAATTCCAAAAGTTGAAGAATTGCTTCACCGTCTCCCAAACGATGAACAGGCAATTCTCATCGAAAAAATTGTATTATATTTAGGGGAGTACATCGGTGAGAAAACCGTGGAGGATCTTCAAATGGCATGGCAAAGTATTGGACAAAAATATGGCTTTGTAAGCGCCGGCGATGCACGTCGCGCCGCTGAAAAAGAAGGTCGCGCGAAAGGTCATCAAGAAGGCCGTGCTGAAGGACTTGCAGAAGGCCGTGCAGAAGGTCGCGCAGAAGGCCGTGCAGAAGGCATTCGGCAAGAAAAGTTTTCTCTTGCTAAAGGTTTCCGGGATGAAGGCGTACCTTTAAACATTATCGCCAAGCAAACGGGCCTCACTATTAATGAAATCAAAGCTTTGTAGAAAAAGGAACCATTCGTGAAGAGAGCTCCAAAAGTTATGTCCAACTTTTGGGGCTCATTTTATGAGCGTTAGAGAATTTCGACTTTAGAACAAATGATGTGTATTATGCTGGTGAAGATGCTGTTTATTGAACCTCAACACCAAAAGCCGATAACGAAAAATTTGCATGCCATTGAATTTTATTTTGAATCAGAAAAGATTTAGATGATTATGAAATTGGCCAAAGAGGAAAGCTTGACGGATTCGGATTTTTGAATTAAATGAGCTCGGCGATGAGCGCAAAAGTTTCTGCGCGGACGATTTTAACGGGAAGAGTTTTACTGGCGGGGAAGTTTCCCGATAGGGCGACGGGACGATAGGCGTTATCGCGGGCGATAGTTGTACCCGGACGCTGACCGTTTTTTTCGACGGTGACCATTTCGGTTTTCCCGATGAAACGACTGTTATTTTCTAATGCAATCTGCTGAAAGATGCGGGAGAGTTCCGCAGAGCGCGCATAGCGCTCCTCTTTCAAAACTCCGTTTTGAAAGGCGAAGGCAGGCGTGCCTTCGCGCGGAACAAAGCGGGTAATGTTACAAATGGACGGCCGCGTTCTCTTTACCAATTCGACGCTTGCGAGAAAATCTTCTTTCGTTTCTCCGGGAAAGGCGACGATAATATCGGTGCCAAGAGTCATCTCGGGAAAGTGCGTTTGAAAAGTTTCGGCGATGTGAAAATATTCTTTGACGGTATGGCGACGGTTCATCGCTTTTAAAATGCGGTCGCTTCCGCTTTGCACAGGAATGTGCACAAATTTATATAAATGGTCGTCGGAAAATGTTTCGAGAAGAGCGTCTAAATAACGCAGCACATGCCGCGGGTTTCCCATTCCCAAACGAATTTTATAATCGCCCGGAACGTGGACGAGAATATTTTGCAAAAGTTCGGCGAGATTTGTTTTCAAATCAAATCCGTAGCAACTCGTATCTTGACCGGTTAAAAAAATTTGCTTTGCGCCGGCTTCTACTTTGCGTTGCACGCGGCGAACAATGGACTCGGGAGAAGCGCTTCTTAAGATTCCTTTGACTAAATGCGTTGAACAATAACTGCACGCATCTAAACAGCCTTCTTCGATATTGACGAGGCCTATGCCAGAATGGCAAAATAAATTTTCGTCGTGTTGAGAAATTTCGGAATTTTCAAAAGTTAATTTGTCCAGGAATTCACGAAATGCGGATTCATTTTTGTGCGCATCTTTTGGCCCGAAACAAAAATCGGGATATAAACGCAACAGTTCGCGTTTTAAATCTTCGGTCGCGCAGCCGGTCACCCAAACAGGAATGGTGGGAAATGCGCTTCGAATTTTTTTTGCGAGTTTCGTTGCTGAAGAAATTCCTTTGACGGTGCACGAATTTAAAACAATCGCATTTGGCGTTTCGGAGGGCATTTCAAATTGGACGGCGAATCCCTCTTGGGCGAAGCGTTCCCCGATCTTTTCTCCGTCCCCAAAGTTCGCCGCACAGCCTTCGCTGAGAATGGCTACTGTTCGCTGTGAACGCATTGGAGAGATGTCCCCGGGTAGTAGGCTTGCAGAATTTCCTGGAAACTTTGGCCGGCTTTTGCGCGTGCGCGTGCGCCCATTTGGCACATCCCGATTCCGTGTCCAAAACCCGATCCGTCGAGTACCCAAACTTTTCCATTCTTTTCGATTTTAAATTTGGAAGACGGTAAAATTTTTGAACCTTCTTTGAAGAGTTGACGAATGCGGTCGCCGTTTGCGGTGAAGATTCCTTTGTCGGTTAAAACTTCTAATTGATTGACGCGGCGTCCCGGAAATTCCGATTGCACTTCGATTTGTTGAATTTTGCTAAAGTCAGAATTTCCGCTGGCTTTGGCCGCTTTGAAATTCTTCTTAAACATCGTCACCAATTCTTTTTCGCTGTAAACTTTTTTCCACGAAGAGTATGAACTTGCGCTGCACCAAGCGGAATCGGTGTTTTTCATATCGCTTTGACTTTTGAGATAGCTGACGGGAGCAAGTCCCCAAACTTCAACGCCGTCGGTGTAGCCGCCGCAAGTGGAATGATAATACGCTTCGATAAATTCGCCGTTATTGGTGAGCACAATTCCTGCGGTCGAATCAATTGCAGCACTTGGTAATTCGGCTTCGCTTGCGCATCCGTTATACACTTGATCTTGTACGGTGGCAAATACATCGAAACCGAGAGAAATGCGGGAATTAAAATGATGATAAGCGTAAGTGCGCGCTGCAACCGCTTGCACTTTTAATGCTTCAAACATACTCGCGTCGAGTTTTCCAATTTCGTTTGGAACGACGCCTTTCAAATAATCTTCAATCGGGAGAATGTTGATGACGTTTAATTTTTTCGCCGAATTGACGACGAGAATTTTTCCGCGGTATTCTTTGCCGTCGACAGAAATCCGAGAACTTTCGCCGGGGAAAATCCAAACAGAATCGGCTTTATCCGAGCCCGCTGAAACGCGGGAACCGTTCGCCGAAATTTTTAATGCGCCCGATTTTTCGGAGCCGTCATCATTTTCATGAAAAGCGATGCGGTAATTTTTGCCCGAAATTTCGGTCTTTGAAACGCCGACTTGAATGCCGACGCGAAAATCGCGAGAAAGTTCTGCGGCTAACGCCATCGTCGGAATATTTTTGGGAGTACTCGAAAGAACAGGCGCAGGTTCTACCGGTTTAAAATTGGAAGAATCCGAAACAGAAGAATCCTTCGGAGCCACCGCTGGCGCGACGGCAACAAAGGGAACGCTTGCTGCAGAATCTTTCGAAAGTGAATCGGCAGAAGCGATTTTTTTTTGTGAATTTTCCGCTGGAGTTTCACTCGGAGGATCGGTTACGAGCGGCGGCAGAGGCGCGCAGCTCACAAGACCTGCGGCGAGGAATAGCAGCGGAAAACGCATCATCTTTTTTTAGCCTTCTTGGATTTTTTCGCCATGTCGCGGAGCTTGGAACGGTTGAGAGCTCGATCCGCCGTAGAAATCACATCGACAAAAAGTTTTCCGTCGAGGTGATCGGTTTCGTGTTGGAAGCAACGGCAAAGGAGACCTTCGACATTGTGTTCTTCCACGGTTTCGCCGAGTTCGTTCGTGTAGCGAATCCAAATTTTTCCGGGACGATAAACATTGCAAAAAATATCCGGAACCGAAAGACAGCCTTCGTCATACGGGACATCTTCCGAGTCGGGTTCTGCGCCCCATTCGGGATTAAAGATAATCCGCGGCGCGGGCTTTTCATCTTCGTCAGGACGCGTGGGGTCGATGACGACAAGACGCATATCTTTTGCAACTTGCGGCGCAGCAAGTCCCACGCCGCCGGCATCGTACATCGTGTCGAGCATATCGTGGGCGAGGGCGACGAGTTCTGGGGTGATTTCGGTCACCGGCTTGCATTTTACGCGAAGCGCCTGGTCGCCGTAAATGGTAATATCTAAAACTGCCATTTTTTACTTTGCCGGCTTGACGTCTTTCTTGTCTTCGGCGTTCAAAACGCGGACAATTGCCGATTGTTCAAAATCGAGACGCGTATCGTTTCCGGTTTTCACGGTGACGATATTGTTTTCCACATTCACCACGGAACCGATGATTCCTGCTGCGGTCAAAACTTGGTCGCCTTTCTTCAACGCTTTACGCATCGCATCGAGCTTCTTCATTTCCTTTTGCTTCGGCATAATGAAGAAAAGATACATGACGACGAACATCAAGATGAACGGGAGAAATCCCATCAATGCAGAACCTTGTTGTTCCGGAGCTGCTTCTTGTGCAAAAGCGGAAGCGGCAAACATCAGGGCGATCAGAGCGGAAAATTTCATAAAATATCCTTTTGAAAAATGAACGGGGAAAATTTAGTAAATTAAAAAGGCTTAAAAATTAGGAATGGGGCAGTATGCTCTTAACACTAAAAATCGCTAAAGCGATTTGTGTTAAGGCATATTGCATTAGTCGACGATCAAGCGAACAGGGGAATGAAAGCTCTTAGAGAAATGCTGTTATTGCCCCGAAAACGGCTAAAATTTCATTTCTAATGGGTGCATTTTCTTGGGAGAGATCTTTATAGAGCGCATTTTGCACTCAAGAGATTCTAGAATTTTTTATCTCAAATTAAAAGCTTAAAAAATTGCGAAAAGGGAAATAATGCCATCTTTTTTTTACAAAATTTAAAATTTTTCAAAACACCCTTGAAAATCTTTTTTTTTTCTTACTTTTGTAAAAAATAAAAAATATATGAAATCTACAAAAGAGAAAGATAAAGAACAATCAAAGAGTAAAATGTCTGTTTGCATTTTCGTATTTCCTGTGTTGTTTCTTTTGTTTTCATTTTTTGCTCCGGCAATATTTACTCGCAATATTCCGCTTCTTTCATATATTCCTTGGGTAAATGAAGTTTGTTTTAATGAAAAAACAGGAGTTATTGGCGATACTTTTGGGATTATGAACCCATTTATTGCTATTGCTGCGGCAGTCATTACGGGGCTTGCGTTTTGGGAGCAATATAAAGCAAATCAGCAATTAAAAGATGACAATGCAAAACAGCAAGTAGAGCGACAATTTTATGAAATGTTAAAAATCCATCGGGATAATGTAGCAGAGTTTATTACAAGAAGAGAAGATAAAGAAATAAGAGGTCAAAGAGCTGTAAAATATTTTCTGAAAGATTTTCTTAAAATCTATGATAAGGTGTCAACTGTAATAGATGCGAATCAAAAAGACTTAGATGACAATTCAAAACTTTCGCAAGATAAAATCGAATTGGCGTATCTTATATTTTTTGAAGCAGAAGATTGTGAAAGTGTTATTAAGGACTCTCATATAAAAGAGTTATTAAAAAAGTTCAAAGAGAGTGATG
Organism: Hallerella porci; assembly: GCF_003148885.1. Taxonomy (NCBI): domain Bacteria; kingdom Pseudomonadati; phylum Fibrobacterota; class Fibrobacteria; order Fibrobacterales; family Fibrobacteraceae; genus Hallerella; species Hallerella porci. Next base: position 56,180 of record NZ_QGHD01000014.1, read on the forward strand.
AGTATAAAAATTTAGAACTCATCAATCGGTTCTGTCAAATAAACTGTGTCATTTAGTTTTGTTAGCTAAAAAAAGAGCTTTGAAATTTCAAAATTGAAGAAGCGAAAAGCAAAATCAAAGCGATGTTTTTTCAACTCGATTTTGTCTTTGC
>NZ_QGHD01000015.1 GCF_003148885.1 Hallerella porci
AAAAGAATGGCGACTGTCGGAATTTGCGTTGCGCTGTGCGATTGTGCGTAAGCGTTCATCACCGAATTGACATATTTTCCCATCTGCGCCAACGTATTTGCGTCAGGCCCGGATTTGTGTTCGAGCAAAACGCCGACGAGTGCGTGGTCGCCCGAAATGGCATTCACCCGAAACGCCAAATCGGCTTCGCCCGTTTCGTCCACATTCGAATAGGAATCGGGAATGCGCACAAATGTGTTCGGATCAACCGCTGCCAAAAATTGTTGAATCTCCAAATTGGATTTCGCGGAAAGTTTCAATAACGCCCGCAAATGATTTTCATCGGCAAAAAGCCAGCGAAAGAATGCATCGTGACTGCGACGAGAATTTTGATTTGTCATAGTTTCTCCAATGGACCCAAACAGAAATATTTCTGCAAAAAAGAAGTCCATTGTATTTAAACGCTCGAAACCCGAAAAAGAGGAAAAAATGGCCATTTTTCACACTTTTTTGCCCCGAAAATGGATAAGTCAATAATGGATGATTGGGAATTTCGCACTTTTTAATGTGCGAAATTTGTGAATTCACAATTTGTCCATTTGAAAATTTGGAGCCTTATTTTGTTGCAAAATTTGGCCGTTTGAAAATTTTTGGGCAAATCTGGAATGCAAAATCTCTTCTTTTAATTTTTTGACGCTGAAAATTACTGCTAGATTCTACCCCAAAGGGCTTAATTCAACTAAGGAACTAAAGTTCCAAGTTTCATATATCGCTTCGCTCAGAATGACACGGGAAATTTCATTTCCAAAAATCCGGCGAACATATTTCCCCCGGGAAATGTCATACCCAAAAATCCGGTGAACAAATTTCCTCTGGGAAATTTCATTTCCAAAAATCCGGCGAACATATTTCCCCCGGGAAATGTCATACCCAAAAATCCGGTGAACAAATTTCCTCTGGGAAATGTCATTTCCAAAAATCCGGCGGACATATTTCCCCTGGGAAATGTCATCTCCAGAAATTCGGTGAACAAATTTTCCCCGAGAAATGTCATTTCCAAAATCTAGCGAACGAATTTGACATGTTAAATGCCTTGCCGAGCTTATTGACATTTTATCCATAAAATCCTTTTCGACGGGTGAAAATTTTTTTGATAACGGAATAATTTATAAATGGTGGATTATGAAAAGGAGCCGCTATGGGATTTTGCAGAATCGTTTCTGTTGCAGCGCTTGCTGCGGGTTTTGGGGTTTGTGCGTTTGCGGATAACCCGATTGTCAATTATCATTATTTAGCAGATCCTGCGGCGACTGCAAATGATAGCATGTTTTATATCATTACCGATTCGGATGATCTTGCGGGTGATAGTAACTATACGATTAAATCGCTTTATGCTCTTGCCAGTTACGATATGAAAAACTGGATTGATTACGGCATTATTCTTGAAGCAAAACGCGAATACGATAACATTAACGATATTTGGGCTTCGGGAATTGACATTGGCCCCGATGGAAAATTCTACATCGTTTATCCCGATGGCGGTGGCGGTGGCGTCGGTTTGGTTGTCGCCGATCAAATCAACGGACCTTACACAAATCCAATTCCCAATAACAAAAAACTCATCAACAACTGGGGCGGTGGCCTTGCGGATTGCGATGGCATTGGTTGGTGTTTTGATCCGGCTATTTTCTTTGATGATGATGGTCAGGGTTACTTTACTTTTGGCGGAGGAAATTCAGATTCGCGCCCTGCAGCAGAAAACAATAACAACATTTTTAACATCTATAAATTCAATAAAGAGGTGAATGGTTTTGATGTGTCTTCTAAAACGCAGCTGAAAATTGCAGGCCCTAAAGCGATGGAAGCTTCGTACATTCATAAAAAAGGAGATACTTATTATTTGTCGTATAGTACCTCGGATTTGCGCATCGCTTACGGCACCTCGAAAAATGTGATGGGACCTTATACTTACAAGGGAATCTTTATGGATAACCCGAATGTAAACGGTCAAAATATAAACGCACACAATAATAATCATCACGGTATCGCGCAATTTAAAGGCAAATGGTATGTCGTGTATCACGATAGACGCTTAGTGCAAGCGGCAGAACATCCGATATCTTTAGGAAAAGCAAATCCTGCGCCGGCATTTCATCGGAGCGTGAGCATTGATGAATTTACCTATAACGGCGACGAAATGAATAAGCTTACTTTCACAAATGAAGGTCCGAAGCAAATTCAAAACTTTAATCCTTATCGCACCTATCCTGCGCTCACCAGTTCGATGCAACGCAATGTGCGCAGCCGCACTGATTGGAATAAATCCGATTGGTCAAAGGGAGTTGCTGCAAAGCATATTTTAACGCCTTACGCTTCGAAAGAATCGTGGATTCGCATTTCGGGAGTTGACTTCGGGGACGGCGCAAAAGCGTTCCAAGTGAAAGCGGCAAGCGTTGCCGATGGCAATAAAATTGAAATTCGGAAAGGTTCGGTGACAGGAAAACTCGCGGGCACTTGCGCTCTCGAAAAAACATCGGGCTGGAATCAATATGCCGAAAATAAATGCGAAGTTTCGAATTTGGATGGCGTCGTCGATCAACTTTTCCTCGTCTTCAAAGGCTCTGCCGATTCGACGATGGGAATTTTAGAATGGAGCTTTGCGGATGAAGTCAAGCCGGAAATTCCGCAGGCACCTTTCGGCGGAATCGCAGCAAAAATCCCGGGAAAAATTGAAGCGGAAAATTATGACGAAGGCGGCGCACGCAAAGCGTATTACGACAACGAAAAAGAAAATCAAGGCGACGCAAAATTCCGTGAAGACGAAGGCGTTGACATTGTTCTCGGCGGAAGCGGCAAAGCGTTGGGTTATACGGTTGCGGGCGAATGGATCGAATACACGGTGAATGTACCGACTGCGGGAATTTATCAATTAACGCTGAATATCGCGAGCGGCTCGGAAACTTCGAGTTTGCAATTCTTGGTAAACGATCAAGCGATTACCGATACGATAAAAATTCCAAAGACCGATTCGACGTGGAATGTTTATCAAGAAATTGATGCGGGCAAAGTGACCCTCGCTGCGGGCGAACAAATTTTGAAAATGCAAATCACCGGCAGCTATGTGAATGTCGATTGGTTTGAATTGAGCGATACCGCGACAACGGGAATTATAAACCGTTTGAATTTCGAAGGCAATAGCGCCGAAACGCAATTCGATGTTTTCGATGTCAACGGAAATCGCATTCTCGGAATTCGCTCTTCTGTTTCTCAAATTTCCGATGAAGTGCGGAATGCAGTGCATCGCTCGGGCATTTACCTTGTCCGCGGAAAACGCAACGGCTTTGTCAAACGGATTCGTGTTACCGAATAAGGAGGACGGAAAATGAAATTGCAGACAAAGAAAATTTTCATCGGTATGAGTTTGTGCGTGGTGACAGCGATGGCTTCGACGGTGGATGTGAATATCGACGAAGAACATCAAGTCATCCGCGGCTTTGGCGGTATGGTGCACAATACATGGCAAGGCGGAAAAGGGTTGTCCGATGCCGATGCAGCGATTGCATTCGGCGTGGGCGAAGGAAAAATCGGGCTTAACACGCTTCGTATTCCGGTGAATGAAAAATCGAGTCAATTTGGAAACGAAGTTTCGGCGGCGAAATCGGCTAAAAAATATGCGGGCGACGATTTTCTTTTGTATGCGACGCCGTGGACTTCGCTATATGCGAGCGGAAATCAACATGTAGCAGCTTCGGATTATCAAAATTATACGGATTATTTGAATAGCTTTGCTGAATACATGAAAAATCAAGGCGTTCCTTTGTATGCAATTTCGATTAGCAATGAACCCGACTGGTGCAGTGAATGGGCTTGTTGGAGCGCCGACGAAATTTACAATTACACCAAAGGCTACGGCGATAAATTGCGCAAGCACGGCACAAAAGTCATTTCGAATGAATCGTTTGCGTATCAGAAAAAGCTTTACGATAAAGTTTTAAATGACGCCGCCGCATTAAAAAATTGGGACATTTTAGGCGCGCATTTTTATGCGAGCGAAGCAAATACAGCCGATAATTTTTTTTCAGTATGCGTTAGCCGATAGCAAAAATGTAGAACGTTGGATGACGGAACATTATACCGAAAGTCAAGGCAGCGGAAATTATTGGCGAACGGTCATGGTCACAGGCGATCAAGCAAATCAATCGAAAAAAGATACGGTCCGCGCATTAGATGTGGGCTACGAAATTCATCGCGCTTTTACTGTGGGAAATTTCAGCCAATATACTTGGTGGTATATTCGCCGTTGCTACGGCTTAATCATGGAAACGGATTTTAGCAATAAGCTTTCGATTCCAACAAACGAAGTCGGAAAAATTTCGAAACGCGGTTATGTCCTTTCGCAATTTGCAAGATTTATTCGCCCGGGCGCTGTGCGCATTTCGGCAACGCAAAAGCCCGAGACAAATGTGTATGCGTCGGCGTATAAAAGCAAAGGCGGCGACTCGATCATCGTCGTTCTCATCAATCGCGATTACACGCAAAATAAAACGGTAACCGTGAATGTGCCGAATGTGAATGTGAGCAAATTCCGCGTTTACACGACGAACGAAACGAAAAATGTCCACGACGACGGTGATTTAGAAGTGATAAATGGAAGCGTTTCGGTCACGATGAATAAAGATTGCATCATGACTCTTGTCGGCGAAGTTTCTCAAGTCGTGATTCCGCAAGAACCTTTCGGCGGAATCGCAGCAAAAATCCCGGGAAAAATTGAAGCCGAAAATTATGATATAACAGGCTCGGGCAAAGGCAATGCATCGTATTACGATTCGGATAGCGAAAATAAAGGCGGCGCTTACCGCCAAGACGGCGTGGATATTGTCGCAATCGATGAATCGCTCAAAACGTATGCGTTAGGTTATACGGTTGCGGGCGAATGGCTTGAATACACGGTGAATGTACCGACTGCGGGAATTTATCAATTGACGCTGAATATCGCGAGCGGCTCGGAAACTTCGAGTTTGCAATTCTTGGTAAACGATCAAGCGATTACCGATACGATAAAAATTCCAAAGACGGATTCGACGTGGAATGTTTACCAAGAAATTGATGCGGGCAAAGTCAATCTCGCTGCGGGCGAACAAATTTTGAAAATGCAAATCACCGGAAGTTTTGTGAACGTTGATTGGTTTGAATTTTCATCGTCGAAAGCCGAGAAGGATTCGTCTGCAAAAGATTCGACGACGGCGATTTTCCGCCGTGGAAATGTCACGAAAACAGGAACGGTGCAGCTTATGAAATCGCAGAAATTTTACGATTTGAAAGGGCGCAGAAAAAGTAGCAAGTCAATTCGTTAAGAATTTAAAATGAAATTCGGCGGCAAAGCCGCCGAATGATTTCTCCCATTCAAATAAAAAGTCCCGCTTTGCGGGACTTTTTATGCTTAAGCAAAATTGAACTCTTCTGTAATATCTTCGTCTTTTTCGTTAAACATGTAGAACTGATTCGGGAACATCTTTTCGTCTTCGACGAGTTCCAGCTTCATTTCATGCTTGTATTCCAAATAGTGGAACATACGCGCCATGTTGTTGCAGAGAAGATCGACCATCGGAGTGCTCACGACCATTTTGACATTTTTCATGCGGCCTTTTGTGCGAGCACGAGAAAGCCAGCGGTCAATTGCCGAAAGGGTTGTTTCTAAGCGGAACACGTGACCGGTGCCGCGGCAAATCGGGCAGACTTCGGTTTTTTCGGTCATCAAGTTTGTGCGCACGCGTTTGCGGGTCACTTCCATGAGGCCGAATTGCGAAAGCGGAGTCGGCGTAATCGGCGCTTTGTCTTTGCGAATTGCCTTGCGGAATTCTTGGAAGAGAGCATCGCGGTTTTCTTGCAGTTCCATATCGATAAAATCGATGACAACAAGTCCGCCGATATCGCGCAAACGGAGCTGCTTTGCGATTTCGTAGCAAGCGTCCACATTCGTTTCAAAGATGATTTTTTCTTGGTCTTTGCCGTGAACTTTGGGTCCGGTGTTCACATCGATTGCGACGAGTGCTTCGGTCTGATCGATGACCAAGTTTCCGCCGTGAGGCAGCGGAACCGAGCGTTGAAGAGAACGCGCATAATCGTCTTCGATTTTGAAATATTCAAAGAGACTTTCTTTCGAACTCCAAAGTTTGACTTTGTTGATTTTGTCCGAAGAAAGTTTTTGCAATTCTTCGCGGATAGCAAAATATTCATCGCGGTCATCGACATAAACGTAGTCGGTGTTATCGCTGAAATATTCGCGGATAGTTTGTGCGACCGAATCGGATTCCTTAAAGATGCAAGTTTCGGCGGGCTGATGGGCGAAATTGTATTTCGTCGCTTCCCACTTATTTTCGAGTTCACGCATCTGCTTGGAAATTTCAATTTCGCTTTCTGAAAGACCGTTTGTGCGGACGATATAACCGACATCGGGTCCTTTTAAACGGCGCACGACTTTCTTAAATTCACGACGCTTTTTCGGGTCGCGTTCTCTTTTCGAAACGCCGACAAAATTTGTATTTGGCATGCACACGAGGAAGCGCCCCGCAAAACTCAAATGAGTTGTTAAACGGGCACCCTTAGTGCTGATAGGTTCCTTCACCACCTGCACCATAATTTCTTGACCTTCGTGGAGAATCTGGTCGATGGAAAGTTCCTCGCCCACGGTTTCGTCGTCGTCCTTGTCCCCATATTCTCGGGAAAGGAGGATGTTGCGGTCGATTGCGTCTTCCTGATGAAGAAAACCGGCCTTTTCAAGCCCGATGTCGATAAATGCGGCCTTTAGCGCCGGAAGTACTTTTTGCACGACCCCCTTGTAGATATTGCCGAGGACACGATTGGATTCTGCGCTTTCCACAACCAGTTCAGCGAGATCTCCACCTTCCATCACGGCAATTCTCTTTTCATAGGGCGTCATGCTGATCAAAATGCCGCGCTTTGAATTTTGGATAGCCATTAAAACTCCTAAAAACAAAAAAATCTTTGGGCTTTTGAACAAAACCCACTGAAATGCAGAAATATAGAATTTCTTTAAAGATGCCTTGGCGATGTCGGGCGAGTCGCATTGAAAAAAGAGACTTTTGGTCTTCTTGGCTCCGGCATTTTAAAATAGGCGATTGAAAGACTCAAAGGGGTCACCGTCTTTGGGGGACTTATTTGAACAAATAGATTCTATATTTCCCATCATGGCTGCCTCTAAAAATTCATTTTCTTGTCGTTTTATTCTTTGCCATGACGGCTCTTGTCGCTTGCGCCTTGACTGGCTTGGCGAAGCATCGCTCTGTCGCTCGCGATTTTTTTCACCGAAGATTTTGAGGTAGCCGAATGAAAAAGTTGTATCACGATCGGGAAAAATGCCTGGAATGCGCGGGCTGCGTCGGAGTGTGCGCTTCGATGGCTCTGGATATGTTTGGCCTGGATTTGCAAATCGATGATGCGAAATGCGTGCGCTGCGGTTTGTGCTGCAAGGCGTGCCCGGCGGGAGCGCTGACGCTGCGGGAGGTCGAAGAATGAAAAAGTCTTCTTATGATGTGCTGGTTATCGGTGCGGGCCCTGGCGGGAGCGTTGCGGCAAGGAATTTGGCAAAGCAGGGCTTTTCGGTTTTGCTGATTGAAAAACGGGAAAAAATCGGTTATCCTGTGCGTTGCGGTGAAGCCAGCACCAAATTGGAACGTCTCCAGGAAGAATTCGGCCCGATTGAACCGGACTGCATCGAAACGGAATTGAACGGGCTCTATGTTTACGGTCCGGGCGGTGTGGAACTCGACTGCAAAATGCCGGGCGTCGGCGTGATGCTGAACCGCGAAAAATTTGACCCGTGGCTTGCGCATTTGGCCGAGGAAGACGGCGCGGAAGTCGAGACGAACGCTCGGGCTTCTGCGGTGGGCGAAGTGCAGAACGGTTATCGTACAGTAACCGTGGAAACCTCCCGAGGAACCGAATTCATCCAAGCGAAAATGGTCATCGCCGCCGACGGCGTGGAAAGCCGCATCGGGCGCATGGTCGGCTTGAACACCCTCCAGAAACCGGCGATGACTTGCACTGGCGTCGATATTCAAGTCAAAGGGATTTTGACAAAGCCCGATTACCTCACCTTTTGGCAGGGCGTCGATTACATTAACGACGGCTATATCTGGAGTTTTCCGAAAGTGAAAAGCAACGTGACGAATTTCGGTGCTGGCTTTTTGATTTCGACAAAATCCGACAAGTGCATAGAAGAAGTGGCGTTCGACTGGCTGAAAAAATTGTTCCCGAATGCGAAAGTCGTAGAAAATCACGTAGTTGGCGGACTCATTCCCGTTTCCGGCAATTTGGAACGGACTGTCAAAGACCGCTTCTTGCTTGTCGGCGACGCGGCGCACCATACAAATCCCTTGACGGGCGGCGGCATTGCGACGGCGATGCGCGCGGGGCTTTTAGCTTCGGCGGTCGTGGGCGACGGGCTTCGCTCGGGGGAACTTTCGGAATCGTCCTTGCGCCTCTACGAAAAACTTTGCCGCGAAAATTTTGGGCAAAAGCACTTGCGGTTGATGAAGTTCCGCCGCTTTTTGCTGTCCCAGACCCGCGACGACCAGATTCGCGTGTATAAACTGATCCGGTCCTATCTCCAGTCGGGCAAAAAATTCATATTCGGAATGCCGCTGGAACTGGCCAAATACGCGTTTCGTTACCTGAAGTTCCATTGACCCTCATTGGCGGGAGTTCTTTTTTGGGTGTGCCCCGCTTTCGCGGGTCGGGCTATATTGCTCCAAGGCAAAAGCCTTTCCGCAACGGAGCCGCAAGCGTCTCCGCCCATCCGGGTAACTATCCCTCACGCAAAATTCGGGCGGGGGAATGCGCCACTCTTGTGAACCTGTCGCCCTTCGATTGGTTCGACTAGTTCGACAAGCGGTTGCTGAACCCGTCGAAGCATGGTTGCTGAGCCCGTCGAAGCACGCCAACCAACGGTCCCTGAGCCTGCCGAAGCATTCGCCGAAGTTGTTTTAGCGAATTCCTTTACAAAAAAGCCCGCCATGCAGGCGGGCTTCCCAAAATAGGGGTTCTGGTTACAGGAACCAGTAGGTCGCGCCAATGGACAGACGCAGGTTTTGAACATCCGGGGAATAAGAATAGCCATCTTCTTCGTAATCTTCCGCAATAGAGGTGAGGCCCAGCATCAAGCGGAAATTGACGTCCAAATTGGGAATGATGGACCAGCCAGCACCCAAAGCGAGGCCGAATTCAAAGGTGCTTATATAGTCGTCGAGATCTGCTGTAACCTCTACGTCGCCGACTTCCTCTTCGATTTCGGAGGACAAGTTGAATGCGAAGGTGGGACCTGCTTCCAAATAGAATTGCGGAATTGGGGTCACGCGGGCCAAAACGGGAATTTCCAAATACCATTGGCGAACGGTCACATCGTCATCGGAGACACGGCGGAGGGCGATGTCGATTTCAGGAGTGACGGCGAATATGGGAAGAATTTCGATCCCGCTAGTAAGACCGGCGCTAAATCCGAATCCCCAAGGGACGTCTTCGGCGTCATCTCCCCACCAGGTTCCGAATGTTCCGGCGGCTCGGGCACCGAAATGAAATTCTCCGCCGGCAAAGGACAGGGTTGCTGCTACAGCGACCAGGGCGAAAATTTTGAAAATGCGGTTCATAGTTTTCCTTCTGTTTGTGAATTGTTGATTTAGAATCCATTGTTGAAAATAAATGTAGTAAAGCGTAAACAAAAGCGGATCAATTTCTTTCTTTTTTTTTTTTTTTTTTTTACAAAAATCTCTTCTAAAAAATCGATCCCATCGAAAATCGGTTGCGTTAGAATAACTTGTTGTCAGCTATCAGTTGTTAGTTTTCAGTTGTCAGTCCGAATTGTCTATCTGGCCACTATCCACTATTTACGGATCACTTTTCCTTTCGCCTGGTTTTCTGAACTTAGGTTAGTGCGCTTCGACCGGTTTGACAACTGGTCCCTGCCCTTCGATAAACTCAGGGACCGCCGGTTGCTGAGCTAGTCGATGCACAGAGAACCAAACGCCGTCGTTGCCCGATTTACAGCGCAAATGCCGTTTTGTAAACGGCATTTTAAGAAATTTTCTATCTTTGGGGAAAATTTAAAACTTTGCAAAGGTGACTTATGGCAAAAAAAGAACCGTCCAAGAAACATTCCGAAGTTCTGGAAAATACTGTCCAGGCTTTCAAGAACGCTTTTGATAATCACATTCACCATTCTCTTGCCCGTGATGAACACACGGTGACAAAACACGAAAAATTTTTGGCCGTGGCATATGCTGTGCGCGACCGCCTGATCGATCGCTGGATCAAGACGCAGGAAACCTATTACGAAAAGGACGTCAAGCGCGTTTACTACCTGTCTCTGGAATTTTTGATTGGCCGCACCCTGGGCAATTCCGTTTTGAATTTGGATGTGGAAAGCGCTGTGGAAGAAGCGGTTGCCGAACTGGGCATGACCCTTGAAGAACTTCGCGAAGAAGAAGTGGACGCGGGGCTTGGCAACGGCGGACTTGGACGCTTGGCCGCTTGCTTCCTCGATTCGATGGCGACTTTGGAACTCCCGGCGACGGGTATGGGCATTCGCTATGAATACGGCATGTTCAACCAGAAAATCAAAGACGGCCAGCAGGAAGAATTGCCGGACAATTGGCTCCGTCTCCCGAATCCGTGGGAAATCGCGCGTCCGGCGAATGCGATTAAGGTGCCTTTCGGCGGTTATGTGGTGACCTGGACGGACGACAAAGGCAAGCTTCGCAACCGTTGGGAAACGAAGGATTACGTGCTGGCTCTGCCGTATGACACGCCGATTCCCGGCTACCGCAACAACACGGTGAATAACCTCCGTCTTTGGAGTGCGCAGAGTGCCGACGAATTCGGACTTGCCTATTTTAATAATGGCGACTACTTGGCCGCAGTCCAGGATATGGAACTTTCGGAAACGATTTCGAAGGTCTTGTACCCGAACGATTCCTCCGTGAACGGAAAAATCTTGCGCTTGCGCCAGCAGTATTTCCTTTGCGCCGCTTCTTTGCAGGACATTGTCCGCCGTTTCAAAAAGTTGCATGACGGCGAATGGAAGCTTTTCCCGGACAAGGTCGCCATCCAGTTGAACGATACGCACCCGGCGATTTCCATTGCAGAATTGATGCGCATTCTCCTCGACGAAGAAGGCTTGGAATGGGACGAAGCTTGGGACATCGTGACGCATACATTTGCGTATACGAACCACACACTCATGCCCGAAGCTTTGGAAAAGTGGCCGGTCGGATTCTTTGAGAAACTCTTGCCGCGTCATCTCCAAATCATTTACGAAATCAACTCGCGCTTCTTGGCAAAGGTTGCGCTCAAGTGGCCGGGAGATACCGCTCGCTTGACTCGTATGTCGCTCATTCAAGAAGGCAGCGAAAAGATGATCCGTATGGCTTATCTTTCGATCGTCGGCTCGTTTGCAGTGAACGGTGTCGCAGCTCTTCACAGCGACTTGTTGAAGACAAGCCTCTTCAAGGACTTCTACGAATTCTGGCCGGAAAAGTTCAACAACAAGACGAATGGTGTGACGCCGCGTCGTTGGGTGCGCAAAGCAAACCCGGCAATGTCTGCTCTCGTTTCTTCGAAGATTGGCGACGGTTGGGTCAAGGACTTTGACGAAATCAAGAAACTTGAAAAGTTCGCAGACGATGCAAAATTCCGCAAGGAATTTATGGCAGTCAAGCTCGAAAATAAGAAGCGTCTTGCAGCCTATTTGAAGCGCACGCAGAATGTCGATATCAACGTGAACACTCTCTTCGACATTCAAGTCAAGCGTATTCACGAATACAAGCGTCAGCTTTTGAACATCCTCCACGTGATTCATCTTTACCTCCAAATTAAGGACGGTAAGCAGGTGACTCCGCGTACCGTGATGATCGGCGGTAAGTCGGCTCCGGGTTACTGGATGGCAAAGCAAATCATCCGCTTGGCAAATGCAGTCGGCGCAATCATCGATAGCGATCCGGATTGCAAGGGCAAGCTCCAGATGGTCTTCCTCGAAAACTACCGCGTCAGTTTCGCTGAAAAGATCATCCCGGCAGCAGACCTTTCGGAACAAATTTCGACCGCTGGAACCGAAGCTTCGGGAACTGGCAACATGAAGTTTGCGATGAACGGTGCGCTCACCATCGGTACCCTCGACGGTGCAAATGTGGAAATGCGCGAAGTCATCGGTGCGGATAACTTCTTCCTCTTCGGTCTTACCGTTGAAGAAGTGCAAGAACTCTTGGCAAAGGGTTATCGTCCGCGCGACTTCTATGAAAAGGATGACGATCTGCGTCGTGTTCTCGATCTCATCAACAGCGGATTCTTCTGCCCGGATCATCCGGAAACATTCCGCCCGATCGTGGACAAGCTCCTTTCGAGCGATCCGTTCTTTCTCCTCGCTGACTTCCGTTCTTACATCCAATGTCAAGAAGAAGTGGCAAAGGCTTACACGGATCAAGACAAGTGGGCAAAGATGGCTATCCTCAATGCCGCTCGCATGGGCAAGTTCAGTTCCGACCGTACAATCGATCAGTACGCGAAGGAAATTTGGCACGCAAAAGCCTGCCCGATTTCTTTGAAGTAATTTCAAAAAATCAAAAAAATCCTCTCCTTAAGGAGAGGATTTTTTTTCGCCCACTTTCTTTAGCCGTGAAAAAATACGGCGTATTTTTTCACAAAAAAACACCCGCGTTGCGGGTGTTTTGCTTTTAAAACCGAAGTGAATCGCTTTTCAAAATTTAGTCTTCGACTAAGCGCAACGGCATTAACAAGAACATGCAATTCATATCTGAACCGACCGGTTCAATGACGCAAGCGGATACGGGACCGTTCATCTTTAAGATGACATCGTCGCTCTGAGCAAGCTTCAACACATCCGAAAGATAAGAACCGTTAAAGCCGATGCTGTAAACGCCTTCGCCTTCGTGGGTTACCGAAATGGCTTCTGTCGAATCGCCGCCGACATTCGGATCATTTGCCGAAAGTTCCATTTGATTGCCATCGAGTTGCAAGCGAATCATGCGGGTGCGGGAATTCGCCATCGAAATCACCGAAGAAATTTTATTGATGAAATCGGTGCGATTGACTTGAACTGTCCGCGAGAAATTCGAAGGAATCACTGCGTCGTATTTGGGATACGGACCTTCAATCAATTTCGAAAAGACTTGAACGCCTTCGCTCGTGAAAAGAAGATTCTTGTCCGAAACGCGAATTTCTAAAGTCGCTTCCGGAGAAATGCTTTTGAGCGCATATTGCACTGCTTTCGGCGGGAGAATCACTCCGTGTTCGAGACTGCAATTTTCCACATCGATGAACGCTTTTCCCAAACGATGTCCGTCGGTTGCGACCATGACGAGTTGATTGTCTTTGACTTCGATGTAGGCGCCGTTTAAACTAGCGCGAGTGGGATCGTTCGAAGTGGCGAAAAGAGTTTTGCCTGCGAGAAATTCGAGTTCGCTTTTTCCCAACTGGAAAGAAGTTCCGTTTTCCATTTCGGGGAACGGAGGAAAGTCGTCGATGCTAAAGCCGGTGATCGACGCTTTGCCGCGTTCGCTCCAACGAATGGTAACGAGATAGTCGACAACTTCTAACGAAAGATTGACAATCTTCGGATCGATTAAACTCTTGACCAAATCCAAAAGTTTGCGGGCGTTGATGACGACAGCGCCATCGAGTTCTCCTTGAACATCGACGCGAATGCGAATCCCGAGGTCGAGGTCGGTTGCGCTGACTTCTAACGAATTGCCTTCTAAGCGAAGCGCAAAATTATTCAAAACTTGAATGGTTGCTTTATTCGGAATCGCTCCGCTTACCAGATTCAAAGCGTTCAAAAATTTGGCTTTTTCAATTTGGAATTTCATCGAAGCGTCTCCTAGTTGCGAGCCATGACAAAGGCGATCCAGGCAACGACTACAATGGCTGCAAGAATGGACACGCCGAGAGAGCTCATCTTGCTACGCTTTTTGGGCGTGAAATTTTTGGCGTCTTGCATTGCTTTTCTACGGTCTTTACGGCTCATAAAATTTCTCCATAAATTTAATCACGATAAAAACTATTATTTTATGGGAAGTTTGTAAAAAGGACTTTGAAAAAGATGGCTGAAACTTTGAATAAATTAAAATCCGGCGCATTAAATTGCGCAAGTGCGGTGCTCAACAAAGTAAGCATCGCAACCGAAGAAACGCGAATCAAAGCAAAGTACGAAGCGTTGGGTCGCAGACTTTTGCCCGCTTTAGAAAATGATGCATTGAATTCTCTCAAAAACGATCCCGAAGTTGTTGAACTTGTCGGCTGCATTTCTGAAATGCGCACACACATTAAAGAGATGAAAAAACAATCGCCGCAAATTTTAAAAGGAATTTTCCGCTAAGGTTTCCTTTTGAAAAAAATCAATATTCATTTCTTTTCGGAAAAGACCGAAACTGCGAAAGCGCGACAGATTTCTCTCTGGCGACCGATTCTTTGGCTGCTCGCTTTTGCGGTGGCTGTTTGCGGATTTGTATTCTTTTCTCCATTTCAAATTTATCACAAATTAAGCGATGGAACACTTGCGAATTTGCAAGCGCAAAATCGAATGATTCGCGAAAATATTTCTGTGCTGCGAGAGAATAATGACAGCGCCGAAAATTATTTGGAACGGACGACTTCGCATCAAGACAGTATTTATAAAATCGGCGGCATCTTTGCCGAAGTTCATTCGGATTCCGCGGATTCTGTTTACAAGCAAGAACGCACCGAAGCGCTTTTTCAAACTTATAAAACCTATTCGACTTTTCGCAATGCGTTAAACGCAAATCCTGCATTTGCACAAGCGATTCCCGTTCTGCGTCCACTTAAAAAAACGAGCACGATTACCAATCGATTCGGGATGATGTTCGATCATTTTACGGATCAAGAATTGCCGCATCGCGGCGTGGATTTTTTTGCCGAAGAAGGCGATACCGTTGTCGCGACGGGTGCCGGAAAAGTCATCGAAATCCGAGCGCATCGCGGATTTGGACAAACTTTAAAACTGCAACATTCCGATCGCATTCGCACATTCTATGCGCACTTGGATAAAATTTTAGTCAAGCAAGGTGACGTTGTAAAACGCGGCGATCCGGTGGCAATCGCAGGCCGTTCGGGGCGCACAGCGGGCTCGGTTTTGCATTACGAAATTCGCATCGACGGCGAACCGGTCAATCCCGAAGATTATTTTATCAATCGCTAAGAGGAAAGGATGGAGATTACAAGACCATTTGAACAAAATGTAATTGCGATGGTTTGGGATTTTGATAAAACTCTCATCCGCGATTATATGCAAGTTCCGCTTTTTAAACGCTACGGAATTGACAGTAAACAATTCTGGGACGAAGTAAATGCGCTCCCCGAATTTTATGCGAAAAAAGGAATTCACATTAACCGTGACACTTCGTATCTCAATCACATTTTGACTTACGTCAAAGCGGGAAAAATGCGCGGACTTTCCAATCAAATTTTGCGCGACTGCGGAAAAGAATTGGAACTTTTCCCCGGACTTCCTGAATTTTTTCCGAAGATAAAATCGCTCGTGGAAGAAAACGAAAAATTTCAAAAAGCGGGAATTAAATTAGAACATTATGTTGTGAGCACAGGCTTTGCCGAAACGATTCGCGGAAGCGCTGTCGCTCCATATCTCGATGGAATTTTTGGTTGTGAATTTATCGAAGAACCGGCGCAACCCGGATTTTTAACCGCCGCCGAAAAAGCATTAGACGGCGAAATTTCGCAGGTCGCAAGCGCTCTTGATAATACATCTAAAACGCGTTATCTTTTTGAAATCAACAAAGGTGCCAATAAATTTGAAACGATTGATGTCAATTCGCAAATTGCCAAAAGCAATCGTCGCATTCCTTTTGAAAATATGATTTACATCGCGGACGGTCCTTCGGATGTTCCGGCGTTTAGCATTTTAAATCAAAGCGGCGGTGTAACGTATGCAATTTATCCCGCGCACGATCGGATGGCGATGCGGCAAGTGGATGCCCTTCGAAAAGATCATCGCATTCAAATGTATGGCGAAGCGGATTATACCGAAGATTCGATGACGTGGATGTGGCTTTCGGAACAAGTGCTGCGCATCGCGGAAAATTTAGTGGCGAAGCAAGAATTGAACATTCGCAAAAGCGCATCAAAACCGCCCGCGCATTTGAATTAGCAAAAAATTTTTCGCAAAAAAAAAGCCCCTTGCGGGGCTTCGTTTTTTAGTAGCGATAGAATTCCGGTTTATACGGCCCTTCGACTTTGACGCCGATGTAATCGGCTTGTTCTTTGCGAAGGGTAGAAAGATGAACGCCGAGTTTTTCCAAATGCAAACGGGCGACTTTTTCATCGAGAATCATCGGAAGACGATAGACTTTACCAGCTTCGTATTTGTAACCGCTGACGGTTTCTTTTCCCGTTGCCGAAAGCCAAAGATCGACTTGGGCAATCGTCTGATTGGTAAAGCTTGCGCTCATCACAAAGCTCGGGTGACCCGTTGCGCAGCCGAGATTTAACAAACGGCCTTCGGCGAGAACGAGAATGCTATGGCCATCGGGGAAAATCCATTCATCAAATTGCGGCTTGATGTTATTTTTGCGGATGCCTGGAACTTTGGCGAGTCCCGCCATATCAATTTCATTGTCGAAATGTCCGATGTTTCCGACGATAGCGCGGTGCTTCATCTTCGCCATTTGTGCAGCCGAGATGATTCCTACGTTTCCAGTGGTGGTGACGAAAATGTCTGCGAACGAAACGACTTCGTCGAGAGTCTTTACTTCGTAGCCTTCCATCGCCGCTTGGAGTGCGCAGATTGGATCGATTTCGGTAATGATAACGCGAGCGCCTTGTCCGCGGAGGGATTGTGCGCAGCCTTTACCCACATCGCCGTAGCCGCAGACGACTGCGATTTTTCCTGCCATCATCACATCGGTTGCACGGTTAATGCCATCGATCAAAGAATGACGGCAGCCGTAGAGATTATCAAATTTCGATTTGGTGACGGAATCGTTCACGTTAATCGCCGCAAACGGGAGACGTCCTTCGCGGGCCATTTCGTATAAGCGATGCACGCCCGTTGTCGTTTCTTCGCTCACGCCTTTGACTTTGGCGCGGATTTTAGAAAAGTGCTTCGGGTCTTTTGCAATTTCTGCGCGAACGACTGCGAGGAATGCGCCCCATTCTTCGGAATCTGTTGCGGGATTGTATTCGGGAACTTTTCCTGCGTCTTCAAATTCTGCGCCGCGGACAATCATTAGAGTCGCATCGCCGCCGTCATCGACGATTAAATCGGGACCTTCACCGTCTTCCCAAACGAGAGCGCGGGCGGTGTTTTCCCAATAATCTTTCAGAGTTTCGCCTTTCCAAGCAAAAACAGGAGTTCCTTTCGGATTTTCAACAGTTCCTTTTTTACCGACGACAATTGCTGCCGCCGCATTATCTTGGGTGCTGAAAATGTTGCAGCTGACCCAACGCACATCGGCGCCGAGTTCCGTCAATGTTTCGATAAGAATCGCGGTTTGCACGGTCATGTGAAGGCTTCCCATAATGCGGGCGCCTGCGAGTGGCTTTTTCCCTTCGTATTCTTTGCGGAGTGCCATCAGTCCCGGCATTTCAGTTTCTGCCAAATCCAATTCCTTGCGCCCTTCGAGAGCAATGCTCAAATCTTTTACTTTGTATTCCATGTTTTCCTCGGAAAATTGATTTTTCGCAAAAATAGTTTTTAAAACCTGCGAAACGAAAAAGGGTTCGGATTCGAAATGAAAAAATTCTTGAATCTTCAATTTCTTCATCATTTCCACAAGTTATTCACTTTAAAACGGCGGCTGCAGGCAGTTCTTTGCGAATCTTCCCCTTGTGAAAAGAAAAAAGTTTACTATTTTTGGGACTCAAAAAAGTTTTTCAACTGGTAACTGATTGTTGCCTAAAGGTTTAGAACTATGAAAAGAACATTCCAACCGCACAACCGCAAGCGTCAAAACACTCATGGCTTCCGTTCTCGTATGGAAGATCGCTGGGGCCGCGCTGTTCTCAGCCGTCGCCGCGCCAAGGGTCGCAAGCGTCTCACTGTTAGTGATTCCATTTACAAGAAGTAAGGCTAGGTATCCCCAGTCTTCGCTCCTTTAGACTCGGTTCTGAGTCTAACTATCGACAAATAGCCCATCACGGTAAGCGTGTCCATGCGGCATCTTTAACGATGCAATGGATAGAAAGCCCAGATGGGGTTTGTCGTTTTTGTTTTTTAGCGCGGAAGAAGAACGGAAGCGCCGTTTATCGCAACCGTTGCCGCCGCATTTTGCGCCCGATTTTTTTCGGAAAAGCGCCGACGATTCCTGCCCCCGTTTGGGCGATGATTATCGTCAATGACAAAGAAGGGGAAATGACTTCGGAACGTTTACACAAAGCGTCTCGGAAAATTTTTGAGAAAATGGGCTGGGTATGAGCCTGCGAAAGTGGAAACATATCGCCGAAGAAGTCCTGATATTTCCCATTCGTCTTTATCAGAAAATTCATCCATATTTTTTTCGCGGAGTTTGCAAGTTCCAACCGACGTGTTCGCAGTATGCTGTTGAAGCGATTCGGACTCACGGAATTTTCAAAGGTTTCTATCTTGCAGTTTTTCGAGTGCTCCGTTGCAATCCCTTTTCCCGGGGTGGCTACGATCCCGTTCCGCCAAAGAAAGAGAAGCTCACATGAAAAAGAACACCCTCATCGGTCTTATTCTCCTCGTCGGCCTGTTCGTTTGGTCGATGACAATGTCTACCAGCCGCGCTCAAGAAGCGCAAGCTGCAGCCTCTAAAAAAGCCAAATCCGAACAAGTGGAAAATGTCCGCAGCGGTTCTCTCCGGACTCCAGAACTAGCGCCGTTAGATTCTTCGAAACTTGTTCCGGTAACTCTTGCTCCGCAGACAGCGCCCGCAGTTGTTGACACGACGAAAGATTCTGCTGTCGTTGCCGAAGCGCCGATTGTCCGCAAAAAAGTGAAAATTGAAAACGATCATTTCTCGGCGGTTTTCGATAATCAAGGTGCAAAAATTACAAGCATCGTCGTGAAAGCGTTAAAGGATTCCGCAGGAAATTTCCCCGAAATCATTGCGGATACCGTCAAGGGTGCGCTCGGTCTTAAAATTGACGGCGTCGATCTTTCGGAACAATTATTCGCTCTCCCCGAAAATACTCCGGATTCCATCTTTGCCGAAAACGAAACCACTTTGACTTTTACATTCAAAGATCCGAACGGCAACAAAGTCATCCGTCGCTATACCGTTTCGAAGTCGGATGTTTCGATTAAGCAAGCGGTAACTTTCGAAGGCTTTAAGCCGAATGATTACGAAATCATTTGGGACGGCGGCATGAAAGAAACCGAAGAATTCCCGAAAGGTCGTAGCTTCGGCGGCGGCAGTTACTTCTTTAGCGAAGTTGTCTTCAATGACTTGGTGGGCGTCGAACGCGAAACTGTCCGCGACCGCGAAAAGTTTAATGAAGAAGAAGGAAAAATTCTTTGGGCAGGCATGCGCCGCAAATATGTCGCCGCAGTCATCAAATATCCCGAAGCTTCGGAAGCAACACTTTCGGCAGAACATTTCACGGGAAAAGATGCGGATAGCAAAGACCCGGGCACCTATCGCATTACGCTTTCCGATAATTTGAACGGAAGCGATACGCTGGCATTTGACTTCATGGTTCTTCCGTTGAGCTGGTCCGAAATCAAAAGCTTTGATTTGGGATTTGAAAAAATTATCGTCAGCGGTTGGAGCTGGTGCGGCGCCGATGTTTGGTTCGTCGCTCTCTGCGGCTTTTTGCTTTGGCTCCTCAAATTCTTCTATTCCATTATCCCGAACTACGGCGTAGGAATTATCCTCATCACCATTCTCGTGCGCACGCTCACGACTCCGCTTACATTAAAGCAGTTGCGTTCCACAAGCGGGATGAGCAAACTCAAACCCGAAATCGATGCAATCAATGTGAAGTATCGTTCGGACCCGCAAAAGAAACAAGCTGCGATTATGGAACTTTACGCGAAGAATCACATCAACCCGATGGCTTCGTGCACAGGCGGCTGCCTCCCGATGCTCATTCAGATGCCGGTATTCTTCGCGCTCTTCATGGTCTTCGGTCGTGCAATTGAACTTCGCGGAATGCCGTTTATCGGTTGGATTACCGACCTTTCTCGTTCGGATGTCATTTGGAACGGCATCACGATTCCGTTTATCATGCCCGACGGAATTGCGATTCTCCCGATTGTCATGGTCTTCACGACTTACTTCCAAACGAAGCAATCGATGGCATCGATGACCGATCCTGCGCAACAAAAAATGATGGTGTGGATGATGCCCATCATGATGTTCCTCTTCAGCGCAGTGATGCCTTCGGGCCTTGTGCTTTACTGGATTATTTCGAACTTGTGGGGCATCGGCCAATACGCGCTCGTGAATCGCGCCCGCCGCAAAGCGAACGCGCAAGAATCCGAAATGCTCAAAGGCAAAAAAGTCCAAGACGCAGTCATCGTGAAAAAGAAATAAAAATTCAAAACGCAAAAGACGAAGGCAAACGCTTTCGTCTTTTTTTTGTGCCCAAAGTCGCCGAATCTTATTCAGAAAAAATCCAAGGGGGAAAGCCTTCCCCTCGCGTAAACCGCGCGGCAAAATCGCCAAATAAAATCTCCGCCGCGCGTTTTCCGCTACCCCTTCTGCGGGGACACCCCGCAACGCCCCGAATTCAATGAGGCCGGTAGATGATGGCGCGCCGTAGTTTTGAGAACTTAGAGCTTAGAACTTTGATCTTAGAAACTCTAAGCTCTAAGTTCTCATTCAGACCTGCGAGATGCCATTTTACTCACCAAATGCGTCCTTGCACTTTTGCAAGGTGCCATTTTACCCGCCAAATGTGTCCATTCACTTTTGAAAGGTGCCATTTTACTCGCCAAATGTGCCTATGCACTTTTGCAAGGTGCCATTTTACCCGCAAAATGGGTCCATGCACTTTTGCGAGATGCCGTTTTACTCACCAAATGTGTCATTGCACTTTTGCGAGATGCCATTTTACCCGCCAAATGTGTCCATTCACTTTTGAAAGGTGCCATTTTACTCGCCAAATGTGCCTATGCACTTTTGCAAGGTGCCATTTTACCCGCAAAATGGGTCCATGCACTTTTGCGAGATGCCGTTTTACTCACCAAATGTGTCATTGCACTTTTGCGAGATGCCGTTTTACTCACCAAATGTGTCATTGCACTTTTGCGAGATGCCGTTTTACTCACCAAATGTGTCATTGCACTTTTGCGAGATGCCATTTTACCTGCCAAATATGTCCATTCACTTTTGCAAGGTGGCATTTTACCCGCCAAATGTATCCTTGCACTTTTGCAAGGTGCCGTTTTACTCACCAAATGTGTCCATGCACTTTTGAAAGGTGCCATTTTACTCGCCAAATAGGTCATTGCACTTTTGAATGATGCCGTTTTACCCGCCAAATGTGTCCATGCACTTTTGAAAGGTGCCATTTTACCCGCCAAATGTGTCCATGCACTTTTGAAAGGTGCCGTTTTACCCGCCAAATGTGTCCATGCACTTTTGAAAGGTGCCATTTTACTCGCCAAATAGGTCATTGCACTTTTGAATGATGCCGTTTTACCCGCCAAATGTGTCTATGCAATTCTGCGGTTAAATTCCCTAACCACTAATCACTGACCACTAATCACTGACCACTAATCACTAACCACTAATCACTAATCACTTCTTTCGCGGGAATGTCAAATACGCCAAAAACGAAACCTTCGCGCTTTCCCCCCCCCGCCTACGGCGCGCCATCATCTACACCCCCTCTTTTCTAATTCATCTCTTCTTATCGTATTTAAAATTCCTAAGACCAAGTAGAAGCAGGAAAGTAAAAAGAGTTTTAGCAGTTCGGGGGCGACTTCGGAAAAGGTAGCGCCGAGATTTTGAATTTCGAGCCAAGCGGGAATGGCGTAGGTCGAAGGAAATGCAAGCCCGAGTGCGCGAATCCAAACGGGCATATTTGAAATGGGCCAGCTAAATCCCGATGAAAAAAGGACGAGAATTGGAACGCTTGCAAAAATGGCGAGAGCCGATTCGCGGTATTTTAAGAATTGCGCAAAGAACATTCCCATGTTGACGACGCAGCCAAAGAAGATGAGCCCGAAAATGAAAACGAGCCAAGAATCGCCGCGGTTCGGAAATTCGAATACGTGATAAACGATGAATTTGTAAAAGAATAATGCGACGAGATAATGCAAAACGAAAGCGAGAGAACGCCCAAAGTAACGCGAAATCAGCGGGGCATTTTCGGTGTCTTCACAATTTTTTAGCAATTTGAATTTGCGATTTCTGCGGGCACCGCCCATGACGCAGACGCCGATTAAACAAGTTTGCTGTAAAATAATCATGAGCACAGCGCTGACCGCGTAAATGCCGTAGCCGCCCGATTGATTAAACATACGAAAGAATCGTGTGGGAATGGGATCGCGAATGGCTTTGGCTTGGGCAACTGAATTGCCGCGTAGGGCGATGTGTTTGACTTGAGTTGTTGCGCCGACGGAGCCTGCGACCATTGCAAAAGAAGTCGCAATATTTCCGTAGAGAAGAATGAATGCGCCGTGGCAATAAACGCCGAGAGAAACATTATTCCCTTTTCGGAGTTCGGCTTCGGTGCCTTCCGGAATTTTTAAGTAGCAATAAATGGATTCGTCAGCGAGTAATTTTTGCGCTTCGGATTCTTGCGGGAGAACTGCGACGATTGTATCTTCTTGCGCGGCACTTGCCATCTGAATGATTTGCCTTGACATTGCCGAATGATTTTCGTCGACAATAGCTGCGGGCGCTTTATTGGCAACTTCTTCTTTGTAAGGATACGGATAATAGAAAGCGTATAAAAGAACGCCGACGACGATGATGAGCATGCACGCGGGATCGCGTAACATCGTGCGCCATTCGACTAAAGTAATGCGGAAAAATTGATTCACGAATCGGAACATAATTCTTCCTGCTTTAAATTTTTAGCGATACGAAAACGCTGCATTAAAAGGCCGAGCGCAAGCCAGAATAAAAATTCGGCGGCTAAAATTTCAAAAGAATGAAACGCCCGCTCAATTCCTGCGTGCCCGAAGAAAAAGGCGGATTGCAATTTCATAAAATGCGTAATCGGGAGAAGAAAGGCAAAGAAACGCATCGGAATGGGCATCGCAAAAATCGGAAAAGTTTGTCCGCAAAAAGCAAAAGCGGGGCCGCCTGTAACCGCAGCAGAACTGAGAGCAATTCGCATTTCGCCGACGATTCCCGCAATCGCTGCACCGTATGATAAACACACGCCGATCATGCAAAAGGCTCCGCCAAAAAGAACGACGTGGTCGATCATTTCTAATGCGGGCATTTCATTTCGTGCGAGCACAAGCATTAAAGAAAATTCTAAACCGAGAAGAAAAAAGGCGGGCAAAAATCTCCCGAAGAAAGCGCAGACGAAAGAATTTTTCGCCTCTTCGACAAACCATTTTTTGGTTTGGCGTTCTCGTTTGGGATAAGAGAAAATATATGCGCCCACAATCATCGAAATCACATGGAAGAGGGCGACGACTAAACCGATTCCTAAAAAGCGTTCAAAATTTCCCGAAGGATTTCCGATTAAATGGAGCTCGGTTGTAATCGGCGGGGCGACGGAATTTTTGACGAGAATTGCGCCGACAGTTGCAATCGCTACGCGTAAATCGTTGACGATGAGTTTGCTCGTTAAAAGCGATTGGCCGTTGGTGTAAACGGTAACGGCGGGAGTTTCGTAACGGAGCGCGTGCTTTTCTAAGTCGGCGGGGATGTAAACGAATCCGAAAATTTCGTTACGTTTCATCGCCGAGGCGCATTCCGAAACACTTTTGCAGCGTTGCGTAATTTTTGCGGTGGGCGTTGCATCAATTGCGCGGATAAGGCGCGCGGGCAAATCGCCGCCGCTTTCTGCGACGACGCCGACGGGTAAATTTCTCGGCGTTTCGGATGAAAGCAAAGACAAAATGCCGAGGCAAAGAAAAAGCGGAAACACGAAGAGAAGTAGCGCGAGAAGCGGGTCGCGTTTTAGGTAAGCGCCTTTGACAACTGCCAAAAAATTCCGCAGCAAATTTTGCCTCGCTTAACGTTTCCAGAGAGCGGTCATGCCGGGACGTAATCCGTCAACGGGAGCGCTCGGGCGGAGGCGTACTTCAAATGTTTTTAAATCAAATCCTCCGCTTTCGCGGCTGCTTTTCCAAATCGCATAATTTCCTGCGCTGGCGATATAGTAAACGGTCATCGGAATATTTTTATCTAATGCGGGAATGTATAATTCAAAAGTTTTTCCTTTCGTCACATTTTTGAGTGCGTCTTCGCGGATGTTGAAAACTGCCCACGCATCTTTTAAATCGGTAATGGCGACGACGGGCATTCCTGCGCCGACGACTTCGCCTTCTTCGGAAATTTTGAGAGTGACTTCGCCCGAAATGGGCGCGACAATTTTCGTTTCATTTAAGTAAGCGTTGACTTCGGCTTTGGCGCCGTTCGCTTGGAGAACGAGTGCATTGGCTGCGGCTTTGTCTTCGCTGCGTGCGCCGTTTACCGCCAAAGTGTATTGCGCTTTTGCCGCTTCGACTTGAGCGTTTGCTGCATTCATATTGGTTTCGGCTTCATCGCGCTTTTGCACGGGGAGAACGCCTTCGTCAAAAAGTTTCTGCACGCGTTCGTAAGTTGTCTTTGCAAGTTTTGCGGCTTCGATGGCGCGGTTCATCGTCGCTTTGGCTGCGTCGATTTGTTCGCTGCGGGCTCCGTTTTGCGCTTTGTTCGCTTGGGCTTTGGCGGCTTTGTAAGCGCCGTCGGCTTGCATCTTTTTCGCTTCGACTTCGGGCGAATAAATTTCGGCGATGAGGTCGCCTTTCGTTACACTATCGCCTTCGCGGACAGAAAATTCGCTAATGCGACCGGCGAGTTTCCCGGCGACCATGACGCGGCGGGCGTCGATTTGACCTTGCAAAAATTCTTGCGTCGGCGTGAGCGCAAAATGTTTAATCGCACCAAATGCTGCGACGATTAACGCGATAATAATTATGAGCAGAAAAATTTCAGGAATGCGTTTCATTTTTGATTCTCCAGATATTGCCCGATTTTTTCAACTTCACCGCAAGTTTCGAGAAGACCGACGAGAGCCATCATCGCATCGTAATTGGCTTTGAGAGTAGCGACGCGTAAACGTTCGAGCGAAAGTTCTGCATCGACGACAGAGAGGCTTGTGCCCATGCCCGCATTAAACGCTTTCTGCTGATCTTCTAAAGATTCCTTTGCCAATTCTTCGGTCTTGGATAATGTTTCGAGTTGACTTTTGGCGTGTTCGTATTCGCGGAAACGTTTCTCGACCAAGAGCGAAATATTTTGCACCGCTTGATGTTCCAAACTTTCAACTTCGCGTTCTTGCGATTTCGCTCCGGCGACTTTTCCCACGGTTTCGCCGCCGTGGAAAATATTCCATTCGACGGCAACGCCTACGGCCCATTCGGGCTCAAGAATGGTCAAGTCTTTTGTATAAAGTTCTTTTTTCCCGAAGAGGGCGACGGTTGGGAAGTAATCGCCGCGGGCTGCTGTGACGGCGCGCCCGGCGCGCTTTTTTTCTTGTTCTAATTGTTTAATGCCCGGATAATTTTGCGTGGCGCGGGATTTGTAATCTTCCAACGAACCGTTGATAGCGACAGTTGTAATCGGCGTTGTCGCAACAAGTGCGGTATCGTTTGACCCCAAACTATTTGCCAAAGCAAGACGTGCAAGCGAAAGGTCGCGTTCGGCGTTATCCTTTTCCGTCATCGCTTCGACGAGAGCGACTTCGGCGCGGAGGCGCTCTGCCCGCGAAATTTGACCGCCTTCTTCGAGTTTTTTCGCTTGATCTGCGTGGACTTGAATTGTGTTTAACGCATCGGTTCTGAGTGCGACCATTTCTTCGGCGAGACGCATTGTAAAATAACGCCCGCAGACTTGTGATAAAATGGAATTTTCGGCCATGCTAAATGCAGATTTTTGAGCGTCCACATTTTCTGTCGAAGCTTTGTAAGCCGAGAAAATTTTTCCGCCGGTAAAAATGGGCCAAATGAGAGTCGCTGACGCATTGAAGAATAAATCGTCTTGCACTTGAATTTTGAATTGATCTTCGGGAACTTGCGCCGCAAATTTTGCGTTGCCTGCACCGGCCGCTTGTTTTGCCATCGCATCAGCGGTAGCTTCGCCCGCAGTGGGAGCAGTCACCCCATAAACGCTTGCATAAGTGGATGCGTAATTGGACCCGACAATCGCTGTCCGCACTGGCGTCAAATCAATCATAATCGGGTCGTTGATTTTTGTCACTTTTCCCGCCAGAGTCAACTGCGGCATAAAAAGCGACCGCGCAGAAGTCTTTTGACTTTCTGCTTTTTCTAAATGCGTTTTGTTCACCACAATCTGCGGATTTTTTTCTTTGGCAATTGCAATCGCATCGTCAATCGAAAGCGACGCCGCAAACGCTGAAAAACTTAAAAAAGCAACTGTCGTAGCAATTCGTTTCATTTTATCTTAAAATTAAAAAAATGTTCAATTAAAAATGTCAAAATGTCGCTTTTGTTGACGAAAGGGGGAATTTAGGGGAAAAAAGGGGGAATTAGGAATGTAAAATTTGATGCGGCGAAGCCGCGCGAAGCTTTGAGAACTTAGAACTGAGAGCTTAGATCTTAGAAATTCTAAACTCTAAGCTCTAAGTTCTAAGATCTTGCATTTTCCCGCGCGAAGCGCTAGTTTCAATGAACAATGCATAATTAACAATTGAGAATTAGGCGCACCTTTGGTGCGCGGGTTATAAACTGCAGCGAAGCTGCCTAACTTTATAATTGTTAATTGTTAATTTTCAATTATGCATTGATTTCAACTTTTTTCATTTTTAAGTAAAATCTTCTTTACTTTTGGAAAATTTTTACTGATTAAAGCGTTTAAAGATAAAGGCGTCATTTTGAAAATTTTAAGCAGAAATGTCTCTGTTTGAAACTCTATGGAGAACAAAATGGCAAAATCAAAAATTCCTTCCATTTTCCAAGGGCAAGATTATCTTGACCCGAAATACAACACCGCATTCCACGCTCTTTTTGGCCGTGACGATGCGTTAATTAGCTTCTTGAATGCGGCATTGCATTTGAAGAAAGCCGAGCAAATTCAAAAGCTCGAAAAAGTCCAACACGAATGCGAAATTACGATTAACATTCCGCATCCGCTGATGGTTCGCTTCGACATTCACGCGATCACGGCAAATGACGAACGGATTGATATTGAAATGCAGCGGATGGGTTACTGCGATTACTTGGATCGGATTCAAATTTACAATGCAATGCTGCTTCTGAATTCAAAAGACGAATTGCAGAAAAAAGAAATCAAAGCCAAAAAGAAACAGAACGATTCTAAAATTGAAAACGAAACTCTCGAAGATTTGAAGAAAAAATTGACTCGCTACGAGCTCCCGAAATTGTATTCAATTTGGATTTGCGATTTTGAAATTCCGGAGCTCAAGGAAATCGCAGAATACCGCGACGAGTTTAGTCTCTACAGCAAGAATTTAATTCACCACGGAAACTTAAAAACGCTGACCCCGAAAAATTCTTATATTATCTACGAACTGCAAAAGTTTTCGAAAACTGCAAACAAACTTGTAACTGCCGAAGATAAATGGCTTTACATTTTGAAAAATGCCGGTTCGCAAACGATTCCCCAGTTCACCGATGAAACTTTTGCCGCAGCGTTAAACCGCATTGCAGTAAACGACGAAAACGAAAACCTTCTCGAAAAACAAGAAAAGGAAATTGCTATGACCGAAGATATTGAATACATCCGCGCACAACGCGTCGTGGCGATGGTCAATGCCGCAGAAGAGAAAGGGATTCAGCAAGAAAAATATTCCCTCGCCAAAGGTTTTCGCGATAAAGGCTATCCTCTTTCCGACATTTCTCAAATTACCGGCCTCACGATCGACGAAATCAAAGCATTGTAACAAAAGAACCGCGAAAGCGGTTCTTTTTGTTATTAACATTCCTCACTTCCCTTCATATTTTTCATGCTTTTCTACGGCTTCACTCTGAATGACACAGAGTTTGTCATCCCTTCGCAATGCCCCGCATGTCATCCTGAGCAACGCGAAGGATCTAGCAGTTCCCACTGCGAAAAAAAACGCTAGATCCTTCACTGCGAACCTACGGTTCTCCGTTCAGGATGACACAGACACCTTGTTCCGCACTCCTCTCAGAATGACACAGCGGATGTGTCTGCGGCGCGCTTGTTATAAATAGCAGCGAAGCGCCTAACTTTATAATTGTTAATTCTTCATTATCAATTATGCATTATTAGCCAATGCACAATGAACAATTGGAAATAATGGCGCGCCTTCGGCGTAGATTTTTTCCAATTAAGAAGTCAAGAAATTGTGAGCTTTATACAAAAATGGCTCGTATTGCTACGAGTCATTGTGAATTCAAACGCTTATTGTTGTTGTTGAGAGTTGCTTTCTGTTAGAGGAGTCAAATAGGTCGGCGAATTGGAGTTAGCATTCGAGGTTTGATTCGCGGCAGAATCCGTTTTTACGGACCATTTGAGTTTTCCCCATTCTTTTGCTTCTTCCAAGTTTAATTCTTTGTAAGTAATTGCCGTTCCGTAATATTTACAAGAGTAACTGACTTCGACAGAATTGCCAGAACCGGTAGAAACTTTGGATTCTTGCATTATCAAATTGATTACATCTTGTGTGTCGGCAAAACGTAATTGAGCGTATTGCATAAAATCAACTTTGGAACATTTTTGTTGCTTTTCAAAAAACACGGGGCCTAAAATTTTGACTTGCCATAATCCGAGTGCCAAAACATCGGATTCCGTATAATTTGAAATGGGATTGATATTTTGTTCTCTCAAGTTTGTGGAAGTTCTTGCGCAGCTTGTGAGCAAAAGTAAGAAAAATGAGAGAGCGACAAAACTGGATTTAAAAATTAACTTTTTCATTTTGAACTCCTTTATAAAAAGTTTGCTGTATAGTAACAAAAAAAAACAGTTTTGTCTAGATAAAATGAAAAGTTTTTGTTTTTCTCTTGCAATTTTTTATTTGATTTTATGTTCGTCTCGAAACAATTTTTTCTGTCGAAATTCATTTTGTGAACACTTTCGGAACGCTTTAAATCACAGTCTATAGAATTTTACATTTGTTTTACCTATTTGGGTGTATTTTATAGGCGTCAAATTTGAATAGTCCGACGGGACTGAGGTACCTATGAAGTTTCCTTTTACAAAAGCGATGCTCATCTTGAGCGCAGCGGCGCTTACTTGGAATTGCTCTGATTCTTCGAGCGGCTCCGATCCGGTGGAATTGTCGTCTTCGAGTGCGGCAGCTCCGGTTTTAGACCCGAATGCAACTATCGTTGCGCCTTCTCCTGTGGGAAATATTTATTCGGACTTGTCCGTGCGCGATGAAGCTGGCAATGTCGTCGGAACTTTTGACCCAAATACGACTTATATTACATTAAATGACGGCTCTGTCATCGATTTGAACGGGAATGTCATCTCGGCGCCGACTTCTTCTTCGAGCGAAATTGTCGCCCCGACTTCTTCGGCTTCCGTCGATCCGATGTCCTCGGCAATTCTTCCGACTTCTTCGGCAGCGGTAGAAGTGAGCTCTAGCTCCATTAACATTACCCCAGTTGATCCGAATTCGGGATTTAAAGATATTAGCGAATACCCCGTTGCCGCTTATAAAAATATTTCGGGTAACGGCACGCGCGGCTGGAACACGCGTTATTGGGATGCTTGTAAACCGCACTGCTCTTGGATTGCTAAGGGCGAAGAAGGAAAAACGGATACAACGACCCAAGAAAGTTATGAAAAGGGCATGACAACGGCTCGTAACTGCAATATCAATGATGTAGAAGTTCCTACCTTTACCCTCAGCCACGATGTTCAACAATACTGGATTGGCTATGAAGGCACGACTTCTGCTTGCGAATCTAGTGCAGGCGCAAAGGGCGTATTTACTTGCACCGATATGGCGCCGATTGCGGTGAACGATACTCTTTCGTATGCTTATGTGGCAGGTCCGGGTTCGAGCACGACTTGTGGAAAATGCTTCCACTTGCAATATGACGGAAGCTTTAACGACGAATCGTCTTCGAATAAACCCAAAGAAACTCATAAAGCTCTTAAAGGCAAACACATTGTCGTTATGACTTCTAACATTGGCCACGATGTGAAAGATGGTCAATTCGATTTGATGGTTCCGGGTGGTGGACCTGGTATCTTTAACGCTTTGAATATTCAAGTGAATGGTCAGAACATTGAATGGGGCGCTCAATATGGCGGCTTTCTCACTTATTGCCAAGGCAAGCTGGGTTATGATGCGAGTTTGGAGGCATATCAATCCTGCGTGAAAACGATGTGCGATGATGCCTTTGGGAATGCTGGGCTTCCGAATTTGCTCCGCGGTTGCCACTGGTTTGCTGATTGGTATATGGCTGCAGACAATCCGACTTACCAATGGGAAGAAGTTGAATGCCCGCAATATTTGCTGGATCATTACTTGACAACGATTAACACCAAAAAGTCGAATAATTACGCATGGCATACAGACTGGTCCACTTACAAGCAAGGCGATGAACTTGAAACGCTGAATTGTACGGACAAAGGCTGCGAATGCCCTGACGATATGAGAGCCAAAGGTGCTTGTAAATAAGTTTCACAAAGTGGTGTGAGTGTGCTGGGAAACAGAGAGGATCTATGAAAAAACGTTATTTACCCTTTATCGTTCTCGGTTTTGCGATTTTTGCGTGGAACTGTAGCGAAAGTTCTTCTTCGGGACCTTCGGAAAATCCGCTCCCGACAACGGCAGAATTGCCCTACTATTTGGGCGGTTTTACGATTGATCCGGCGACGGGTAAAGTCTCGGATGCAAACGGATCTGTCGTTGGACAGTTAAATGCCGACGGCACTGTCGTGAGCAGTGTAGACGGCAGCGTGATCTTTGCTGCAGATACGACGGTTCTTCCGAGCATTTCTTCGGCGGGATTCCTTATCAATAAGAACGGCGTCGTCACCGATTTGAACGAAAACGTCATCGGTTCTTTGGGCGCAGATGGCGCAACGATTACCAAAGAAGACGGCTCTATTGTGGATTTGAACGGCAACGAAATTCAGCCGAGCGATAAACCGCTTTCGAGCAACGGCTTCATCGAATCCTCTTCGAGTGTTGCTGCAGATCCGGAAGCGACATTGGTCGCGCCTTCGGCAGTGGGTAATATCTATTCCGATATGACAGTCCGCGATGCCAACGGCAATGTCGTCGGAACATTTGATGCGACGACTGGTTACGTGAAGCTGAATAACGGTTCGGTGGTGGACTTAGAAGGTAAAGTCATCTCGGCTCCGGCTTCTTCGTCTTCGACGGTTTCCTCTTCTTCTGTGGAACAGCCGCAGATGAGCTCTAGCTCCGAAAACGAGCAACAAGTTGAAGTGAAGGGTGATTTGACTATTTCCGGAAGCTTAACGCAGACGGTAGCTCAAGGGCAAAAGATTAGCCAAGTCTCCGTCAGCAATTTAAAAGCGCAGCCGTCTAGACAGTCTTGGAATGCTTGGTTCATTAGCGATAACGATCTCAAGTACGATGCGAGTGCAAAGACTTTCACGATTAACGGCACCGTTCCTGAAAGTTTCCAAATCGGCGAAGTGACGGAAACTTGGATTATCGATGGCACTCCCGTAGCTCTGACTTTGAATGTAACAGCAAAGGGCGGCAGTACCCAACCGCAGTCTTCTAGCTCGGTCAAGAGTTCGAGCAGTCAGCAACAACAAAAGTCTTCGAGCTCGGTTGCGCGTTCTAGTTCTTCGGCTGCGAAGTCAAGTTCTTCGACGACTACGGGAGGCGATACAGGTCTTAAGTATGTCGCTGGTGGCGCAAGCGGTTCGGGCTGGGCAACTCGTTATTGGGATTGCTGCAAACCAAGCTGCTCTTGGACAAATAACGCTGGCGCAGGCAACGAAGCGAGACTTTGCAATGCAAATGGTTCTACTCGTATCACGGATTTGAACGCCACAAGCGTTTGCGAAGGTGGTAATGCTTCGACTTGTAAGAGTCAAATGCCGATTATTGTAAACGATAATCTTGCATACGCTTTTGCTGCGGTTCCGGCTTCAAACGGCGGGCAGTGCGGTCACTGCTACGCTCTTACCTTCGACGGTACAGGTAAATATGAAACGAAGGATCCGCATCAGGGACTTAAAGGAAAGGTTCTTGTCGTTATGGCGTCGAATGTCGGAGCGGATGTGGAACAGGGACAATTTGACGTGATGATTCCTGGCGGTGGTGTGGGCATTTATAATGGCTGCGCCAATATGGGCTGGGGTGCTATGGGTCAACAATACGGCGGACTTCTTTCGGATTGTGAATCAGAAGTTGGCTATAGCAAATCGGGCGCAACTCTTACGAATGCGCGTAAGCAGTGCTTGACTCAAAAGTGCAACTCTACTTTTGCTAACGATCCGGTGGCGAAAGAAGGTTGCTTGTTCCTTGCAACTTGGATGAATGCCGCAGGAAATCCGAATCACACTTATCGTGAAGTCGAATGCCCGGCAGCTTTGAAGGCGCAATACTAATCCAAAATCTTTTCGATAAATTAAAACTCTCACTTTCGGGTGGGAGTTTTTTATTTTAATAAAAATTTGAGGGAAATATGCCGTTAAAAATTATTCAAAATGATATTACGAAAGTGAGCGCTGATGCGATTGTCAATTCGGCAAATCCTTTCCCGATTTGCGGAGGCAGTACCGAATCTTGCATCTATGAAGCGGCGGGCTATGATGAACTTTTGAAAGCGCGAGAAAAAATCGGCAAGATGCAAGTGTGTGAAGTTTCGCATACGAGTGCATTTTCACTTTGCGCCAAGTACATTATCCATGTGGTTTCTCCGCGGTGGAATGAGGGCGAATCGGGCGAAAAATTTGCGCTGCGATTTTGCTATGAACGCGCATTGCAAGAAGCTTTATCGCTTGGTTGCAAGTCGGTTGCGTTTCCACTTTTGTCAAGCGGCGTTTATAAATTTCCCAAAAAAATTGCACTTCAAATCGCCAAGGATTCCATCGAAGATTTTTTGAAAAATGAAAATTCTTTGAACGTTTTCTTGGTGCTTTACGATGATAATTCCATCAAGGCGAGCGAGAAACTTTCTCTTGCGATTCAGCGTTACATCGACGATAATTTTGAAAGCGACGAAAAGTCAATTAAATCTGTGATTTTTGAAAATGAAAACGCTGTTCTCGGGGCTCCGGAAATTTATCAAAAATGCCAAAAATGCACACTTGAAGAAGCGCCCGTTTTTAGAAAACTCAAAAATATCGAAAGCGAATTAGAAGAACGTCTCGATGCGAAGAGCGATACATTTCAACAGCGACTTTACTATTACATTCAGAAAAAAAATCTCGACGATAAAACGGTTTATACCCGCGCAACACTTGACCGCAGACATTTTGCAAAAATTCGAAAAGACGTAAATTATCGCCCGCAAAAAGCGACTGTCTTTGCCCTTGCCGTATCGTTAAAACTTGACCTTGACGAAACCGAAGATTTGCTTTCGCGCGCAGGCTTTGCCTTTTCAAATTCAAGCTATGCCGATCTTATCGTTCAATTTTTTATCGAACATCAAATTTACGATATCGGATACATTAACGATGAACTTATCAAGCGCAAAGAAAAAGCGCTCGGTGCAATTTAATTCAAAAATCGCCTTTTAAAATGTCGCCTGGCAGGAGACCACGGCGAGAATCTCCAAACCTATATTGAGACTATCAAATGCGGCGCTATTCTGCGCAAACGCATCAAAAAAGAGAGGCTCAATATGAAGGAAGGACTTACCGAAATCGTTTTTATTATGGACCGCAGCGGATCTATGAGCGGGCTTGAATCCGATACCATTGGCGGCTTCAACGCGACCATTGAAAAACAAAAAAAGGAACCGGGCGAAGCGCTTATTTCGACAGTTCTTTTTGACGACAAATCCGAAGTGCTTTATGATCGCGTAAACCTTGAAAAAATCGAACCCATGACCGACAAGCAATACTTTGTTCGCGGCAGCACGGCTCTTGTCGATGCGCTCGGAGGAGCTATTCATCACATCGGAAATGTGCACAAATACGCCCGCGATGAAGACCGTCCCGAAAAAACCGTCTTTATCATTACGACCGACGGCTACGAAAATTCGAGTCACCGTTACGATGCTGCACAGGTGCGCGCGATGGTTGAACGCCAAAAGAGAAAATACGGTTGGGAATTCATCTTCTTGGGAGCAAACATTGACGCAATCGAAACCGCGCGTCATTACGGCATTGACGAAGACCGCGCGGCAAATTTTGTAAATGATGAAATGGGCATCGAAGTGATGTGCCGCGCCGAAAGTGCTGTCATCAGCGATATCCGAAAAGGCAGGGCTCGCAACCGCAACTGGAAAAAAGAAGTCGAAGCCGATTACAAGAAACGCAGATAAATAAAAAGCGATTTGCAGATTGCAAAAATCCCCCGAAAGCTAAATAAGCTTTCGGGGGATTCGTTTTAATGCGTTTGATTTTATGTCATCGGAAGATTGCAGCGAAGAAGAGCGGCTGCAATTTCTTCTTTCCGCGGAAGTTCCGAATCTTTGGAAAATCCTTGCGGCAAACGGCGGAAGCCGACATTTTGAATTTGCGTATACAACTTTTGAATCGCTTCATCGGCGGGGATGTCTTCGACATTTTGCAGCAAGTTTAAAAGGAAAAGTCCAAGTCCGCTCAAGGTTGCCGTTTCGGCGTGTGGGAAGAGCGCTCGCAAGTCTGCTTGCACATAACCAATCGCCATTTCTTTTCCGCGGAGACGCACTTTTACTTGACGCTCCACCGCATTACGCGTTTTAATGCCGGGGAGAAGCGCTTCGGCAATTTGCAGCAATTTCCGAGAACGGAATTCTCCGAACGGCGGTAACTTGGAAAGCGGTTTTTGAACGGATGACTTTTGCGCAATTTCTTTGGCGCGTTTCGTTTCACAAAATGGTTTATAATTTTTCATCACCAAAACGGTGTCGGCATTTTGCAAATAATCGCCGCAGGCTCCGATGACTAAGACCAAATTGATACCGCGATTTTTGAGTTCGTCCGCGCGATCCGAAAGAGGAATTAACGGTTCATCTTTTTCGCCGACAAGTTCCCGCATCCGCGCATCGCGTATGAGAAAATTGACCGCCGAAGCATCTTCGTCAATGAAAAGAGTCCGCGAACCAAATTCCAACGCTTCCATCACATTCGCCGCTTCGCTTGTGCTTCCCGAAGCCGAAAGCGTTTCAAAATTTTCCGTCGAAGTGTGGAACGGAAGTTCGCGCACAAAGGGCGCAATGCGTGTTCCGCGGACAATGCGACCCGGTTCTGCAGCGATGCGCATCGCCGACGTTTCCGTCACAATCCATTCGCGTCCGTCACCAGGAATATGCGGCACGACAGCGCTTTCGAGCGCAGACAAAAGCGTGGACTTTCCGTGGTAAGCGCCGCCCGCGATAATGGTAATGCCTTTGGAAATTGCCATGCCCGAAATTTTTTTCCCGCAGACTTCAAAAGTTTCGCGCAATTCTTCGGGCGAAGTAAAGGGAATAGCTCCCGCTTTGGGCTTATCGCTTGCGCCCGATTCTCGCGGAAGAATTGCACCGTCGGGAACGAAGGCGATGAAATTTCGCTTTTGCATTTCGGCAAGCAACGCTTCGCGGATTTCTAAAGATTCGATGTAACGCAGCGCTTCTTTTTTATCGGCGTCGGAGTTTAAGTATAAACTCATCAACAAATCGGGAATCGTCGAAGTCAAAATTTCTGCGGCAGAAGAAACATCAATCGTGCGTTTGTCGCCCGGAAGATCCACCGAAAGCATGAGTTCGACGATGGCTTTCCCTGCGTTTTCCGAAGGTCCGCCGACCCAAAGAGAATTGCGGACGAGAATTTCTTCGCCCGGAGTCTGCACATTCAGCAGAAATTTTTCACCGTTTTCTTTCGCGGCTTCGCTTCGGGAATTGACTTCGTTTGCAATTTTTCGGAGCAAAAAATCGGCGAGGGCGAGACGCTTCGTCGGGAAGTTTCCCCATTCGGCAGGAATTCCCAAAATTTCAATGGGCGCTTTGAATTTAAGCCTAGACGCAGGCGCAAACGGATCGCCTTGCACATGGATAAATTCCAAATCAAAATCGCCGAAATTCCAAATTTTTCCGACGAGACTTTTGTATAAACCGTAATTTTTTCCGGTAAACGTGCGCAATTTTTGATAAAGTTCTTTCATTTCTCCAAAAAGTACAATTTATAAGGGAATTTTTACATCGCATCTTTCCGCAAAGGGCGATTTTCTTTATATCTTAATAACGATTTTAAGGAGCTTAAAATGAAATTCATTTCGAAACTTTTTGCTTTTAGCGCAGTATCGCTTTCGCTCTGTGCCGCTCTTGCTTTTGCCGAAGAACCGCCACCTCGCGGACAGGCTGCAACCGTTACGATTATCACAGAACCGCCTAACAGCGAAGTGTATCTCGGCAGCGAACTTTTGGGCAAGAGCCCGATTGAAAACATGCAGGTCAAGTCGGGACGCCAGACTTTAATCGTCGTCGATCAAGGTTATGAATTGGTGAATCAACGCGTGAATATTTGGCCGGGTAACGATAAGCGCAATCAATTTAATTTTGGCACCGTGATTCCGAAAGGCCACGTCGAAATTACAACTCTCCCGGGCAAGTGCATTATTTATGTGGACGGCGATAACGCAGACCGTACCGATGGCGCACCGTTAACTGTGAACAACCTCGACGCTGGCGACCACATGGTTCGCGCAGAATGCAACAACGGTCGTATGGCAGAACAGATGGTGAAAATCGAAGGCGAAAAGACCGTGAAAGTCACCCTCGACGCTCGCAAAGGCAAACGCTACAAATAATTTCGGAAAAGTTTTCCGTTTTGAGTCCGCAGAAAGAGCAATCTTTCGCGGACTTTTTTGTTAATGAGAAATTAGAAGAAACTCCTAAAAATCCGAAAAGCCCTCGGACAGCTCCATTTGATTTACTGGGAAGCTAGAAGAGGTCTCGGACAGTTCCATTTGATTTACTAGGAAGCTAGAAAAGGCCTCGGACGGTTCCTTTTGATTTACTGGGAAGCTAGAAGAGGCCTCGGACGGTTCCATTTGATTTACTGGGAAGCTAGAAGAGGCCTCGGACGGTTCCATTTGATTTACTGGGAAGCTAGAAGAGCCCTCGGACAGCTCCATTTGATTTACTGGGAAGCTAGAAGAGGGCTTGGACAGTTCCATTTGATTTACTGGAAAGCTTTGTAAAATTTTCAACGCGATTTTTTTACGCATAAAAAAAGACGGATTTGCATCCGTCTTTTCTTTTCGAGGCAACGCTCAGACTCGAACTGAGGAATGGGGCTTTTGCAGAGCCGTCCCTTACCAACTTGGGTACGTCGCCAGGTGAAACCAATTATAGGAAATAATTTTAATTTTTCCAAGGTGAAGATGGCGGAACTTTCTCTAAAACGGCGATTTTTTTGCAAAATCATAGAACTTTGGATGCGTTCTTTGAGGATTTCGGTGAAAATTTCGGAAAATTTGAATGCGGCGGGGGTTTTAGCGCTTTGGCATCGGGATTTATTCGCAGGCGCGGCAGCGTTTCGGAAGCGGGGAATTGCAGCTTTTATTTCGCCCAGTGCCGATGGCGAATTGCTCGCAAAAATTTCCGCAGACCTCGGGTACAGGGTCGTTCGCGGGTCAAGTTCGCGGGAATCGCTTTCGATTCGGGAAATGTTACGGCTTTTGCAAAGCGGAAAAGTTTGCGCGATGGCGCTCGATGGGCCGCGCGGACCGGCGGGCGAAGAAAAACCGGGAACGCGTTGGCTTGCGAAACGAGCGCAAGTGCCCGCGTGGAAAGTCAGCGTGCAGTATGGAGCGCATTTTACCTTGCACAGTTGGGACGCAGCAAAAATTCCTTTGCCGTTGTCAAAATTGACAATTTCTTTAAGTTATCTTTGATTTGGTTGTAGATTAAAAAGATTGGAGAAAGAATGATTTATTCCACATTTGTTGCATTTGACTTGGAAACGACTGGACTCAAAAATGATAAGGATGAAATCGTAGAAATCGGTGCGGTAAAATTTACGGTTTATGATGATAATGGAGTCATTCGTCCGAAAGAAATTTCCACATTTCAGAGCTTGGTAAAGCCGCCGATGATGATTCCCGACGAAGCGACTCGGGTGAATCATATCACCAATGAAATGGTAGAAAATGCTCCCGTTATCAACGATGTACTCAAAAAGTTCACGGTATTTTGCGGA
Source organism: Hallerella porci (assembly GCF_003148885.1). Classification (NCBI taxonomy): domain Bacteria; kingdom Pseudomonadati; phylum Fibrobacterota; class Fibrobacteria; order Fibrobacterales; family Fibrobacteraceae; genus Hallerella; species Hallerella porci. Next base: position 38,391 of record NZ_QGHD01000015.1, read on the forward strand.
CAAACCGCTATTCTCATCGCGCATAACGCAGACTTTGACTCGGGCTTTTTGCACGTCGCTTACACCAAGCATCCGCAACTTTTGCCGGGAAATCCAATCGTCGATAGTCTTCGCATTTCCAAATCGATTTTGCCCGAACTCAAAAGCCATAAACTCGGCGATCTCGCGCACATGTTTCAGCGGATTAAAGGTCAAATCAAATTGAGCATTAACAACGATGAAATGCACCGCGCTGTTTACGACTGCGAAATGTTGATGGAAGTTTTCGTCGCCCTTTTGCGCCGCCGCATCCGCAAAGAAGATTGGGATATTTCTCGGATTCTTCCTTGCATTATCAAGAACGGATCCGTGCCCGCATATTTGACCAAGATGAAATAATTTTGTAAAAAATTTCCCAGGAGAATTTTCGACTCGAAAATTTTGTATTTAGTTTTTAGAAATTTCTGAAAGCGAAAACATTTCCTTTGAGTTGAATATTATGTTTTTCTTCTTTGCCCTTTTAATTATCGCTTCCATTTTTTCGACAAAGATTTCGGAAAAAATTGGAGTGCCGGTATTGCTTGCGTTCCTTGCGGTAGGACTTATTGTAGGGAGCGATGTGCTTGGGCTTTTTGAATTTAGCGATGCGCAGCTTACGAAACGCATTGCCGATATTCTTCTCATTTTCATTTTATTCGATGGCGGCTTTCGCACTTCGCGGGCGGATTTAAATTTGGTCGCGAAGCCCGCGATGACCCTTGCGACTTTTGGCGTTTTAGTGACCGCGTTGGTGCTCGGCGTAGCCGTTCATTTCGTCATGGGATATGAATGGATGCTTTCAATGCTCATCGGCGCCATTATTTCTTCGACGGATGCCGCTGCGGTTATTTTGATTACGCGGCAAAATCCGTTGCAACGGAAAATCGCTGCGACATTAAATGTGGAAAGTGCGGCGAACGATCCGATGGCGATTCTTTTGACTCTCACATTTGTCGGGAGTTTAGCGGGAAACGGAGCAACTCCTCTCGGCTTTTTGACATCGCTCGTTTGGCAATTTGTCGGTGGAATTTCCGTCGGATTTCTCGTGAGCAAAGCGGCGCGGTTTCTTTTTGATCATCTCAAATCCGAAAATCGCGGCTATTATTATGTGTTGATTATCGGGGTTATTTTACTCGCATACGGTTTGGCGGATTTAATCCGCGCAAACGGAATTATCGCAGTCTTTTTCATGGGTTATTGGCTTGGCAATTCGGATTTTGTTTCGAAGCGAGGCGTGAGCAATTTCCTCGAAGGCGTTTCGACTTTTGGCAATATGGCGCTATTCTTAATGCTTGGACTTTTGGCGTTTCCGCGGCATTTTTCGCTCATTTGGAAAGAAGGAATTCTCATCGCAGCGCTTATGATTTTTATCGCGCGCCCGATTGCGGTTTTCCTTTCGACATTACCGTTTCATTATTCGTGGAAAGAAAAATTTTTCTTGTGCTGGGGCGGAATCAAAGGCGCAGTCCCGATTGTGCTTGCGACTTATCCCGCTGCGTATGGAATTGAATCGGGCGAGTCCGTTTTTAACATTATCTTTTTTGCGGTGATTATTTCGTGTCTTTTGCAGGGAAGTTCCCTCGGGAAAGTAGCGCAACTTTTCAAATTGACTGTGCCCAAACGCCCGATTTCTCCGTTTTCGGTCGAATTGCATTCCGTGCGTCGCGCCGATTTGGAAATGTATGAGTTTCAAGTTCTGGAAAATTCATTTTGCGCGGGGAAATGCATCAAAAATTTGCAGTTAGGAAATGAAGTCGTCATCACTTCAATTACCCGCGACGCTAAAATCCTCCCGCCGAAAGGAAATGTAGAACTGCAACCGAATGATATTTTATTCATCCTCATGAAAATTTCCGAACACGAAAAATGGGAAAAATACTTGGAAAAGGGAGTTAGAAATGAGGAAAGCCATCTCGCAGAATTGCAAGGACGAATTTCCTGAGTGAGATGGTATCTCGCAAAAGTGCATGGACCCATTTTGCGAGTAAAATGCCACCTTTCAAAAGTGCATGGATCCATTTTGCGGGTAAAATGTCACCATTCAAAAGTGCATAGACGCATTTTGCGGGTAAAATGTCACCATTCAAAAGTGCATAGACGCATTTTGCGGGTAAAATGTCACCTTTCAAAAGTGCAATGACACATTTGGTGAGTAAAGCGGCATCTTGCAAAAGTGAATGGACACATTTGGTGAGTAAAATGTCACCATTCAAAAGTGCAATGACCCATTTTGCGGGTAAAATGCCATCTTGCAAAAGTGAATGGACACATTTGGTGAGTAAAATGTCACCATTCAAAAGTGCAATGACCCATTTTGCGGGTAAAATGTCACCATTCAAAAGTGCATGGACGCATTTGGTGGGTAAAACGGCATCTTGCAAAAGTGCAGAGCCCCATTTGGTGAGCAAAACGGCACCTTGCAAAAGTGAATGGACACATTTGGTGGGTAAAACGGCACCTTTCAAAAGTGTATGGACACATTTGGCGAGTAAAATGTCACCATTCAAAAGTGCAATGACCCATTTTGCGGGTAAAATGCCATCTTGCAAAAGTGCAAGGACACATTTGGTGAGTAAAATGGCTTCTCGCAGGTTTGAATGAGATCTTAGATCTTAGAGTTTAGAGCTTAGTATTTTTTTTAGATTAAAGTTCTAAGCTCTAAGTTCTTAAAACGGCGCTTCGCGCGAAAACTTCCCCAATTAACTTCTGCTTTTCTATTTTTACTTTCAAAGTAAGAAGGGAAATTTATGTCTGTTTTAATGCGTTCTGTTTCTGGAATTCGCGGAATCGTAGGCGACACTTTAACGCCGACGGTGCTCACCAATCATGTCAAAGCTTTTTTGGAAGTGACGGGAGCACGCAAAATCGTTATCGGGCGCGATAGCCGTCCGACGGGTGACGCAATTGTGTCGTATGTTTCGGGCCTTTGCCGTCTCGCGGGCGCAAATGTCATCGATGTAGGCCTTGCGACAACGCCGAGCGTTGAACTTTTTGTCACGCGTCTTCATGCCGATGCGGGAATTATCATTACTGCAAGCCATAACCCGCTCGAATGGAATGCGCTCAAATTCCTCGATGAACGCGGCATTTTTCTTGGACCCGATCAAGTGAAAGATCTTTTTGCCATCGCGGATTCGGGCAAATTTATTTATCCGGATTATCGTCAGATGGGCGAAGTTGAAGTGCTCAAAGATGCGGACGCTTTCCATATCGATGATACATTAGCGATTCCGTTTATGGATGTCGAAGCGATTCGGAAGAAACATTTTAAAGTCGCCGTGGACGCGGTAAATGGCGCGGGCTCGTATATTGTTCCGCGGATGCTCGAAGCGCTCGGTTGCGAAGTGGTGCGCGTGCACTGCGAACCCGATGGCACATTCCCGCGGGGACCAGAACCGATTCCTTCGAATCTTCTCGACTTAGGAAACGCTGTCCGCGAAAATCATTGCGCGGTGGGCTTTGCGGTTGATCCCGATGCGGACCGTTGCGCTCTCGTCGATGGAAACGGAAATGCAATCGGCGAAGAATATACTTTGGCGATTGCGACCGAAGCGGTTTTGTCCAAGAAGAAAGGGGACGTTTGCGTGAATCTTTCGACATCGCGGATGAGTGCAGATGTCGCAGAAAAATTCGGCGTGGGATTTTCTCGGGCAAAAGTCGGTGAAGTCAATGTGAGCATTCAAATGATGCAGAATAATTGCATTGTCGGCGGTGAAGGCAACGGCGGCGTCATTCTTCCGGCGGTGCATTATGGCCGCGATTCCTTGGTTGCTGCTTCTCTCGTTCTCGCTTGGATGGCCGAAAATAACGGCGGCCCTGAAAAGTTCAAAGCAGAACACGCAAGCTATGTGATGCCGAAGAAAAAATTCCCGCTCGGTGAGAAGCCGGTGAAGGCAATCTTCGAAGAAGTCGAAAAAGAATTTTCGGATTGGACGGCGGATAAACGCGACGGGCTTTGGCTCGGAAAAGACAAGAGTTTTGTGCATGTCCGCGCGTCGAATACGGAACCGGTGATTCGCGTGATTGCAGAAGCGCCTACCGAAGCCGAGGCCGAAGAACTTTGCGCAAAGGTTGAAGCAAAAATCAAATAAGCGGAGGGAGTATGTGCGGAATTGTCGGATACATTGGAAATCGCGATGCGGTAAGCGTTCTTTTGAACGGGCTCAAACGCTTGGAATATCGCGGCTATGATTCATCGGGAGTTGCAGTGGCTCACGAAAATCATCAGCTCGAGATGGAAAAGGCGACGGGTAAAATCGTTAACCTCGAAAAGAAACTGCTTGCGCATCCGCTTTCGGGAACGGTGGGAATTGCGCATACGCGTTGGGCAACTCACGGGATTCCTTCCGAAAAAAACGCACATCCTCAAGTGAGCTATGACGGGAAAATTATGGTGGTGCATAACGGCATCATCGAAAATTACGCGCAAATCAAATCCCGCTTAGAAGCCGACGGCGTTCAATTCCAATCGGATACCGATACCGAAGTCGTCGCCCATCTCATCGCAAAACTTTACCGCGGCGATATCAAAAGCGCCGTTCTGGATGCGCTCAAAAAACTCGAAGGCACATTTGGCCTTGCGATTCTTTGCGCAGACGAACCCGATGTTTTAATCGGAGCGCGTCGCGGAAGTCCGCTCGTTTTAGGGCTCGGCGATCAAGGCGAATATTTCTTGGCGAGCGATGTTTCGGCGATTGTCGATTACACGCAAAAAGTCGTTTACTTAGACGATAACGATGTCGTTATCGCAAAGCGCAGCGGCTACGAAATCGTCACGGTTTCGAGTCGCACGGTAAACCGCAGCGTCGAAGAAATTGACTTTGACGCAGATGCTGCAAGTAAAAGCGGATTCGAACATTTTATGCTCAAAGAAATTTTTGAGCAGCCCGAAGCTCTTCGCAATACAATGCGCGGACGCTTACTCCTTTCCGAGGGCTCGGCAAAGCTCGCGGGCTTGGATTCGAATCGCTTAGAACTCCGCAATTTAAATCGCATTATCATTACCGCTTGCGGCACGAGTTATTATGCGGGCATGGTCGGCGAATATTTAATCGAAGACCTCGCCGGCGTTCCTGTCGAAGTGGAATATGCCTCGGAATTCCGTTACCGCAATCCGATTATCAAACCGGGAACTTTGGTATTTGTCATCTCGCAATCGGGAGAAACTGCAGATACATTGGCCGCTCTCCGCGAAGCCAAAACAAAAGGCGCAACTGTCCTCGGTATTTGTAACGCAGTCGGTTCGACAATTGCGCGCGAAAGCGACGGCGGCGTTTACTTGCACGCAGGCCCCGAAATCGGTGTTGCGAGTACGAAAGCGTTTACATCGCAAGTCACCGTTCTCGCAATGATTGCACTTTTACTCGGCAGAGAACGTCGCGTTTCTGCGGAACAAGGCATCGACTTTGCGCGGGCCATTTCGAATATTCCTTCTCAAGTCGAAGAAACTTTAAAGCTTTCGGATAAAATCCGCGAAATTGCGAAGAAATATGTCGATGCGAAAAATTTCCTTTATCTCGGACGCCATTACAATTATCCCGTTGCAATGGAAGGCGCATTAAAGCTCAAAGAAATCAGCTACATTCACGCCGAAGGTTATCCCGCTGCCGAAATGAAGCATGGGCCGATTGCTCTCATCGACGAAAAAATGCCCGTCGTCGTCATCGCTCCCAAAGACAGTCTTTTTGATAAAGTGCTTTCGAATATTCGCGAAATCAAAGCCCGCGGCGGACGCATTATCGCCATCACAACCGAAGACTGCACAGAACTTTCGGAATACGCAGACGATGTCATCATCGTTCCCAAAGTGGAAAAGCCTCTTATGCCTTTAATCACTTGCGTTCCGTTACAGCTCCTCGCTTATCACATCGCCGTTCTTCGCGGAAACGATGTGGATCAACCGCGGAATTTGGCAAAAAGCGTTACGGTGGAATAATGCACGAAGTTCCGGAATCCTACGAAGTTCATATCGGCGCATTTGATGGCCCGATGGATCTTTTGCTGTATTTGGTGCAGCAGAGCGAAGTGAGTCCTGCGGATATTTCTATCGCTGAAATTACAGACCAATATCTCGAATGGATGAAGGATATTACCCGCGCGGACCTTTCGCAAGCGGGGGATTTTCTCTTGATGGCGAGTCGCCTCATGGCGATGAAAGTGCGAGAACTTTTGCCGAAAGATCAGCGCACCGCCGAAGACGAAACCGAAATTGACGTCGCCCGCGAAGAGCTCATCAAGCAAATGCTCGAATATCAGCGCTACAAATATGTGGCGAAAGAACTTCAGCAAATGGAATCGGGAAATTTTGGCGTTTGCTATCGCGGACGCATGGAAAAAACCGAATCCGAAGATGATACTCTCGCCGACGCAAATATTTGGCAACTTTTCCGCGCTTACCAAAAAATGCTCAAATCGCGGAACAGCGAAAATGTGCATCACATCGAACTCGACGACGTAACGATTGAAGACCGTCAACAATTCATCGCAAACACGCTTCGCCGCGAAGGCCGCGTCCTTTTCGAAGATTTACTCGGCCGTGATCCGATGCCGATTGTCACAGTGGTGACGTTTATGGCGCTCATGGAAATGATTAAAACCGACGACGTCGTCTTTCGTCAGAGCGAACTTTTCGGAGCGATTTGGCTTTATCGTAAAAAAGACAATGCGGAATTTGCCGAAGAAATGGCGAACGAAACCCGCATTTACGAGCCCGAGCACGAATATAAAACGGGCATCTTGGAAAAATTACGCGAACGCGAATTGGTCCGCAACAATAATCAAAAGGCGACTCTCGATCAAGTCATGCGCACAGCTTCGCTTTTAGCGTCGCGCGGCAAAGCGATTAACGACGACGATATCGCAGCGATGCTCAACGGCGAAATGGATTTGGCGGCAGTCGAAGCGAGCTTAAATCCGCCCGAAAATTCTGAAGGCGCAAATCCGCAAACCGAAACGGCAGCCGCCGAAAATCCGAACGGCGAAAATGAAGCGCAAAATATTCAAACGGAATCGCCCGCGGAGAATCTTCCAACTTCCGCAGAAAGTGCTGCGCCAAACGAAGAATCGCAAACGCAAAATGTTGCGCCCGAAAATGCGGAATCCATTTCTGCAGAAAATGAAGACGCTGACGATGAAGCCGAAGCGTTAGAAGAATCGGCGAAGCAAGTGGAAGAAGCCGAAATCGCAGCGAGTCTTGCGCCGAACGAAGAACCTCCGCAATTAGAAACGGAATCGGATGAATCCGAAGAAAGCGTGGAAAGTGAAAATCCGGAAAACGGAAATGGCGAAAACATAAATGGCGAAAACGGTCAAACGGAAAAGGAAAAGGCGGAAAATTCCGACGACGATTAGAACGGAAAAATTGAATTTTACAATTCTGCGCAATCGAAATACAAAAATGTTGTAAAATTGCGAAAGAGCATCTCGGAAACGGCGAAATTCAACGAATTTCGCCGTTTTTTGCATTTGGCACGGTTTTCGCATAAAGGTGTGCGTGATGAAAAACTTTCCAAAGGAGATACATCATGCATAAGTACTTATTCGGATGGCTATTCGTGCTATTTATGGCACTGACTGCCACATCCGCGTTTGCAGAAGATTCTACCGCTGTAACGCCGGCGGTAACAGAACAGGTCGCAGCAGCTCCGGCTCCTGCTTCCGAAGCGGCTCTCACCGCTGACAAAATCGTAGCGATTACCGCTGACGATGGCGCAACGACCTCACAGGCCGAAGAAAATGACCTCTTCCACAAAAGTTTAACCGCGATTTGGTTGCTTGTGTGCGGCATGCTCGTGTTCTTTATGCAACCGGGTTTTGCCATGGTCGAAGCAGGTCTTTGCCGCGCAAAGAACGTGAACAACATCTTGATGAAGAATGCATTGGACATCTGCATTGGAGCCATTATGTTCTTCTTCGTCGGCTGGGGTCTCATGTATGGAAAGATGGGACTCGAAGCGGGCAAGTTCATCGGCTTTAGCGACTTTATGATCAGCAGCTCGGGAGACTTTTTGAACTGGTTCTTCCAAGTCGTCTTCTGTGCAACGGCTGCGACGATTGTATCGGGTGCTATGGCGGAACGTACAAAGTTCACCGCTTACCTCGCATACTCTCTCGTGATTTCCGCTGTCATTTACCCGATTTCTGGTCACTGGATTTGGGGCGGCGGCTGGCTCTCGGAACTTGGCTTCCATGACTTTGCTGGTTCTACCGTTGTGCACTCTGTCGGCGGTTGGGCTGCAATGATGGGCGCAATCATTCTTGGACCGCGTATCGGTAAGTATGTGAAGGGCGAAGACGGTAAGATTCACGTTCGCGCTATTCAAGGTCACAATATGCCGCTCGTTTGCCTCGGTGTGTTCATCTTGTGGTTCGCATGGTTTGGATTTAACTGCGGTTCTACCTTGGACGGCACTGCTCACGAATCGATGTCTTTGGTTGCGATGACGACAATTTTGGCAACTGCAGCTTCGACGATTGTTGCGATGGCGACTTCTTGGGTAATCGGTAAGAAGCCTGATGTTTCCATGACTCTCAACGGAACTTTGGCAGGCCTTGTAGCGATTACGGCTCCTTGCGACGTCGTTTCTCCGGGTGCTGCAATCGTTATCGGTTGCGTCGCAGGCGTCCTCGTCGTTCTCTCGGTGATGTTCTTTGAACAAGTTCTCCATATCGATGATCCGGTCGGTGCAATTTCTGTCCACGCTATTAACGGTGCATGGGGCACAATCGCAGTCGGTATCTTCGGCAACTTGGAAACTCTCGGCAACGTAAATTCTCGCTTGGGACAAATCGGCGTCCAATCTCTCGGCGTTCTCGCTGTATTCCTCTGGGTGACGATTACAAGCGGCATTATGTTCCTCATCATCAAGAAGACAATGGGTCTCCGCGTGACCGAGAAGGAAGAACTCCGCGGTCTCGATATCGGCGAACACGGTTCTGAAGCCTATAACGGATTCCAAATCTTCACAAATATGTAGGAGGATAGAAAAATGATGAAGTTGATTATTGCATACATTCAACCCGATAAGCTGAATGCGGTGAAGCAGGAACTTTACAAAGAAGAAATCTACAAGATTTCAGTAACGAATGCCCTCGGCTGCGGTCATCAGGGCGGTTACACCGAAACGTATCGTAACGTTTTGAACGAAGTCAACCTGTTAAAGAAAGTTCGGATTGAAATTGCGGTCACGGAACCCTATGTGGAAAAGACTGTGAATGCAATCATCCGGGCAGCGAAAACGAATCAGATCGGCGATGGAAAAATTTTCATCATCCCGATTGAAGATACGATTCGCATTCGCACCGAAGAACGTGGCGAAGTTGCTATCGGTTAATTCCGGGTGATTTCGTATCCTCCAGCGACGGAGCTCCGAAAGGGGCTCCGTTTTTGCGTGAACAAAATAGTGGAAAATTTTAAAAGCTTAAAGGTCTCTGCGAAAAGCAGAGACCTTTAAGAGCGGGGAGGGCGAGATTCGAACTCGCGATAGGGTTACCCCTATACGTCCTTAGCAGGGACGCGCCTTCGGCCAACTCGGCCACCTCCCCTAATTCGGGGGACTACAATTCTAGCTATTTTTTGCGAAAATTTCAAGTTCAAATCGGGAAAAAACTGCATTTATCTATTTTTTATACGCTTTTTGGGTCAAAAAACATGAAGAAATTGCTAAAAACGCTTTTAAAGATCGCAGTCGCTGCCGTTATCGTAGGGCTGCTTTGCCTGATTCCCGCTTATTTGATTGTCTTCAAATACATGCCGAAGCAAGATCCCGACGGCATTTTTAATCGCGAATATATCCTTTCGGAACTTTCTGGCGAATCGCGGGTTTATTACCGCGACGGCGAACGCCTTCTCGGCTCATTCTTCGATGTCAATCACCGCATTTATGTGCCCTTTGGCGAAATCCCTGAGAACATTGTAAACGCTCTCGTCGCCGCCGAAGATGCAGCATTTTTTCAACACGGCGGTTTTGATTTTTCTGGCTTTACGCGAGCGATGGTTAACAATATCCGCGCGGGCAGAATGCAACAAGGCGGTTCTACTTTAACGCAACAAACCGTCAAAAATATTTACGGGCGCGAAGAGCGCAGCATCAAAGCAAAATGGAAAGAATTGATCAATGCGCTTCGCATGGAAAATTTCTTTACCAAAGAAGAAATTCTCGAATTTTATTTGAATCAATTTCACGTTTCGGGAACGGGCAAAGGCGTTGCCATCGCCGCGCAATATTTCTTCAACAAAGACCTCAAAGATTTAACTCTCGCCGAATGTGCGTTCATCGCGGGCTCGGTCAAAGGCCCATTCAACTATGACCCGTTTATTCAGCGGACAAAAGAACGTCGCGACCGCGCCATTAAACGCGGACAAGAACGGTTGCGTTATGTCCTCGGACGCATGGTTTCCGAAGAATATATTTCGCAAGAGCAAATGGATTCGGCATTAGCAAAACCGCTAGAATTTAATCACGGCAATTTCCGCTTTTCTCTTTCGACGCAACTTTCTCGCTTAGAAGAAAAATTCGATTCGGAATTTTATCAAGAACTTTTTGAAAAAGAAGGCATCTCGGATTGGCGCAAAGCGCAGCTGCAAATTGTGACGACCGTCGATGCGGATTATCAAATGGCAGCAAAACGCGCCGTGCAAAATAACATTTCCAATTTGCAAGTGAAACTCGGCGGCTTCGCTCTCCCCAAATCAGATCAGCCGAACCGCGCCGCCTTTGCGCGGACGGGCGATTATCTTTACGGCGCTGTGGATTCTGTTCTCTACGATGCCAAAGGAAATCTCTCGGACATTTATCTTTCCTTCGGGCAGTTGCAAGGCCACGTGAATCAAGAATCGCTACAAAGTTTAGCGACGCAGATGAACGCCGACATCAAAAAAGTTTTAGCGCCGCGTCTCGGCAAAGGCTCCGTTCTTCTCGTAAGCGTCAAAGATTCGGTAAAAGTTAACGGTGCCGTTCCTTGCGCCATTGAAACGGAACCGGTTTTACAAGGCGCATTAGTTGCGCTTCAAAATGGCGCTGTCGTCGCAAGCCAAGCGGGATTTCACAATACGGGCTACGACCGTTCTTTCAAAGCGAAACGCCAACTGGGCTCGAGCTGGAAACCGCTCCTTTTCGGGGCTGCGCTCAATTATCATTGGCATTATTTAGATGAACTCGAAAACGATTTCAATTTATTCCAATACGAAAATGAATTTTATTTCCCTCGTCCGGATCACAAAAATAAAGGCGAAACCGTGAGCATTTTATGGGCAGCGGTGCGCTCCGAAAATATCGCGAGCATTTGGCTTTTGGATCATCTCTTAGACAAACTTTCGGACGAAGAATTTGCAGGCGTTGCTGGCGAAAACGGATTCCTCAAACGCGAAGACGAAACTTTCGACGATTACCGCAAACGCTTACGCGATAAATTCGGTTTATACTTAAATGAAACCGCAAAACAAGAAATTGAATTTTCCAAAGCGCAGAAAAAATTGGTCGATCAATTCTTGTACGAAAATCGTCCTGCTGCGGCACGTGCTCTGCGCAATATGTTCTACGGTCGCAACGTCGAATCAGGCAAAAAGAAATATCGCAAATTGGACAAAAATTATTTCGCAGAATTCGATCACAATTTCTTGCGTTATTTATCGATTCTCAAAGCGCGCGATTTGCAAGCGACAAATCCGGAATTGGCAAACGCCTCCGAAGCGCTCGCCGACGAAGAAATTTATCCGAATTTAAATCTCTCGGACATTCGCCGCTTAAACGGACTCATGGAAATTCCGCGCGAAGATACCGATTATTCTTCTGCCGAAGAATTGCGCTATTGGCCTGATTTCAAACGCACCGTGGCAATGGCTGCGTTCGCCAAATTTGCGGGCGAAATCGGCATTCACGGAAAACTGCGCGAAGTCATGAGTATGCCTCTCGGCGTAAACGAAATCCCGCTTTCGGATATGACGATTGCGTATCAAACACTTCTCACGGGAAAAATTTACAAGTGCGCAGACGGCGAATGGAATGAACCGTGCTTAGTGCAAAAAATTCTCAATCGCGATGGACGTGAAATTTTCACAAACACCATCGAAGAGAAAAAAATTCTCTCGGATACCGTGACAGAACAGATGGCTGTTATGTTGCATTCCGTTTTCCAATACGGCACTGCCCGCAGCCAATACGACAAAATTAAAATGCAAGCCGACTCCGGAAAAACTTCGCTCATCTTCCCCGCATTCGGAAAAACAGGAACGACGAACGATTATAAAAACGTCGCCTTCCTCGGTGCCATTCCCACATTCGTTCCGACGAAAAACGGCTTCGGATTGGACTCGGTCATCGCCATCGGAAGTTACGTCGGTTTCGACGATAATCGCCCGCTGAAATCGGGCAGAACACGCATCGCGGGCTCTTCGGGTGGTCTTCCGCAATGGGCGGATTTTGCAAAAGCGGTCATCGCAACTCGAAAAGAAAATTTGCGCGTCGATTTCCTCGACATTTCCATGCTCGCCAAAGGAAAAATTCCGCTGCGCTTAGAAACGGAACGCGGAGAAATTCAAGTGAATCCGATGACAGGGCTTCCGGTTTATGCAGCATCCGAAACGGTTCGAAATATTCCGCTGTTAGATGTGCCGGGTTACACATCTCCCGCGCAAATGGAAACGGCAGCGGCAAGTGCAGCAAACACTGGAATCGTCACGTCGCTTTCGATGCCCGCCTTTGCTCCGGATTCGTCGGCATTTGCACCCATTCTTCCTTCGAAAAAAATCGAAGACGATTTTGAACTTCCCGCAGACTTTACGGGCGACAACGCATTCGTTCCGATTGAACCGGGCGAAGGATTATAAATTTTTGAGGTGATGATGAAGTACATTCACTTGGGAATTCTTCTCGGAATTTTCTTTTTCACCGCTTGCGCGGGGACGAAAACGGCTACAAATCCGAATGCCATTTCCGACGAAGTTTCCGCTTCGGCAGAAAAAATTTCTGCGGAAAACGACAGCGAAAAAATTGACATCGAAAAATCAAAAACAGAAATTTCATCTTCTTCGGAAATGGAAAAATCTTCGTCGAGTTCCGTCGTGGGGTTTGATTCTGCAGAAAAAATTCCAGAACCAAAAAAATCGCAGCCGATGGATTCATCTAAAACGCAAAATATTTCTACCGAGAAATTGCCCGAAGAAAATGAAAATGTCCGCGTGCAAAATGTCGCCGATATTTACGTCGAAATTCCGCGCCTCGCCCAAGAAGCTCTGTCGCGGGCCGATTCTTTCTACGTCGCGGGCAATCTCGATTCTGCCGCAGTCATCGTCGAAAAATTTTCCGTCTTAAATCCGCTTTGGAACGAATGGCAACATCAAGCGCAATCGCTTTCCGAAAAAATTCAAACAAACCGCACCGCTAAAGCGAGCGAATTAGAACGCACCTTCATCGATCTCGTCAACGCCAATGCGCGCCGCGCCGATTACGCCGATGTAAAAATCATCACCGACGCCATTGCCGAATCTTCGCCGAATGATTCCCTCAAAAATTTCGCTGATTCCCTATTACAATTAGCCTATGCGCGCACATTTCAAAAAGTCAAATCGGAGCGGGATTCTGCCCTTGCCCTCGCCAAAGAAAAAGCAAACTTTGATTTCGCCGAACAAAAAATTTCCGAACTCATTCGCCGTTATCCCGATTACATCGACACATTAAATTTGCAAAATGCAATTCTCAAAATCGCGGCCATGCGCCAAGAAAACGCTTCCGTTTCCGCCGATTATTGGAAAACTCACGACCCGCAAAAAATTCTCGCCGAAGCCAAAAAATTCGCCCAAAATAAAAAGTGGAACGAAGCCAAATCCGCATATCAAAAACTCAAAACGAGCAATCTCCGCGGCGATGCATTACGCGGCATCGAAGAAATTGAAAACGCTTATTGCCAAGAAAAACGTCAAAAAGCCACACAACTTTTCGCCGAATCGCGGAACAAAAAATCAAACGCCCAAGAAAAATTGCAAAAAGCAATCGCCGAACTCGATGCGTGCTTAGAATTCGCCCCCGATTTTAAAGACCGCAAAACGGTCCTCGAAAACAAAAACTTTTTGCAGGCAGAAATCAAATGATTTTCGGCTATGAATGGTATCAATACATCGCCTTCTTCGGCGTCGGATTACTCGCGAGCGCAATCAACAGCATCGCTGGCGGCGGCAGCACCATCAGCCTTCCGGTCATGATATTTCTCGGGCTTCCGCCAACGATAGCGAACGGCACAAATCGCATCGGCTTATTCGTCGGCAATTCCACCTCCGCCGTGAATTTATTCAAACACGGACTTTTAAACCGCAAAATTTATTTCCGCTTATTTTGGCCAACTCTCATCGGCTCACTTCTCGGCATTTTATTCCTCGTCAAAATTGACGACCGTTTATTTCAAGGCATTCTTTCTCTCGCCATATTACTCGTCGTCATCATGAGCAATCTCAAACGCGACATCTTCGGAAAGCCACCCGAAACGCCACCCGAAAAAATGAGCGTCCTCGCCTTTCTCGGATTTTTCCTCGTAGCCATTTACGGCTGCATCGTTCAAGTCGGCGTCGGCTTCTTACAAATTTTTGCGCTCTCGCGTTACACGGGTCTCGACCTTTTGCACGTCAACGCACTCAAAAATGCGCTCACATCCACCTTCCTTTTCGTAAGCACAATCGGCCTCATCATCATCGGCAAAGTCGAATGGGGACTCGCCTTGTGCACCGCAGCGGGCGCTTGTCTCGGCGGCCTTTGCGGCAGTCGCCTTCAACGCAAAAAAGGCAACAAATTCATCAAACGCTTCATCTCGTGCGCAAGCCTCGTCATGGCTGCGATTTTAATCAAAGACTTAATCGCTCAAATGTTTTAAAAAGAAAAAGCGGGCGTTCCGGCGCACGCGCCGTCGCTCCTTAGCGGTATAATTTTCGCCGCGATTTGCGGCGAAAATTTCCGTTCAGCTTTTGCGCCGCTTCGCGCCGCAAAATCCGAACCCTCCGGGCGTCAGTCGCTAACGCAAAAAACATTTTCAAAGTTTATAAGACAATTTTTTTTCAAATTTACTTTTGACGCTTAACACAGCCGAACGAAATTCGAGATGAGTCTATTCTAATTTTTTGACGAACCTGTTTTTTTCTTACATTAAATTCTACAAATCTTAAAACGGGAGATTGTATGAAACATTTTCAATTAGGATTTCAAGCAGCGATTGCACTGGGAATGTTGGCGTTTACCGCATGCGACGATTCGAGCAGCAGCCCGGATAATTCAAATGGTTCGAATATTTTTGGTTTTGACGTCATCGAAACTTTGAACGATGCAAAACCGTGTTCTTTTGAAAATACGGGCGACTCTATTTTTGTAAAAACAGAAAATCGCATTTACGTTTGCGCAGACGAAATTTGGGCAGCGCCAAACGGAGTTAGTTCATCGTCCTTAATTCTCCCCGAAATTTCATCGTCTTCGGATAATCCGTTTATAGAAATTTCCTCGTCAGAATGGAACATAAGCTCGAGCCAAAGTGAAAGTTCGTCAAGCGCAAATCTTTCGAGCGCAGACATTTCCAGTTCTAGCGAAAACGCGCCAAGTTCCAGCGCACAAATCGTCAGCTCTTCAAGTGAAAAAAGTTCAAGCAGCGATGCCGAAAAATTGAGTTCGTCAAGTCAAGAAAGTTCAAGCAGCATTGTAAAAGTATCATCATCGAGTGAAAAATTTTCTAGCTCTAGCATCAATATAGAACAGAGTTCTAGTTCAACAGATGGCTGGAGTTGGGATGTTCCAAAGGAATCTCGCTTAAACCCGAATATTTCCTATGGCACGATGATAGACAAGCGTGATAATAAAGTATACAAGACAATAAAAATTGGGACTCAAATGTGGATGGCGGAAAATTTGAATTACGCCGACAGCATACAAACAACAAGTCTAAAAGGAAAATCTTGGTGCTTTTATAATGACTCTGCAAAATGCGATGTAACAGGACGCCTTTACACTTGGGCGGCAGCGATTGACTCTGTAGCCTTGGCAAATGATGCAAATAATCCACAGACATGTGGGGATCGTGTAGAATGTACTCTCCCTAAAACGGTGCGGGGTATTTGCCCAGAAGGTTGGCATTTGCCATCCAAAAATGAATGGGAAGATTTGTTTGTCGCTGTGGGTGGAGAAGATAAAGCTAGCAAAGCACTCAAGTCAAGGAGCGGTTGGAGCAACTATTTTGAGAAGAGTGGTAATGGAACGGACGATTATGGTTTTTCTGCGATCCCCGCCGGAGTTATAGCGGTGGTAGATTCTACAATGTCAGTTTTACTAGCTTTTGGTCTAGTAATGAAAAAGAGGATTGGAGCGCCTACTGCATGTACTTGGAAAACAGCGATATACGCACGAGATTTGATGATGATGACGACAAGGACAATGCAATTTCTATCCGTTGCTTAAAGGATTCTAACTAGACTTTAAGTTCTAACCTCGCGCCAAAGGCGCCATTCTTTTTAATTGAACATTTTTAAATGTTCGCTTGATCGTCGAATAATGCAATATGCCTTAACACTAATCGCTTTAGCGATTTTAGTGTTAGGAGCGTACTACCTAATTCCTAACTATTTCCGTCTCTACCTTCATCGAAGTCTCGGAGAACTTAGAAACGGTCGTCGCTACCTTCATCGGAGCGTCGGAGAAGCTTTTATAATGAGAAAAGTGATTCCCTTTTACTTTCGCAGAAGAGAAAGCCCGCGTGGATTCAATGCATAATTAGAGAGTTAAGCGCTTCGCGCGAGGAAATGCAAGATCTTAGAACTTAGATTTTAGAGCTTAGAGTTTTCTAAGATCAAAGTTCTCAGCTCTAAGTTCTCTTCTCCCCCGCGCGCCTACGGCGCGCCATTCCATTTCTGCCGCAGGCGGAGCACGGCGCAGCCGTGCGTACTAATTTCTCATTTCTAATTAGCCCGCAAGTGGTAAAGTAAACAATTTGTGAATAAACGGTTAAAAGTCGGAAATTTCTCCGTTAACACCCCTAAAATAGTCGTTGCAAATAAAAAATAAGCAAAAAAAAGAAGAAATCTCGAAAAAAGCCCTTGACGCCACATTTGAATTTTCTATAATTGGCACCACTCAACGAGAAGTTGAGCAACACTCCGAACGAGATTCGGACTGGCTTATTGAAGGATTTGGAGATGTGCTTGAGTGATGCTCTAGTCAATAGAATTGATTAAGAAAGCGTGAC